>JAFYZV010000055.1 GCA_017548525.1 Prevotella sp. | reverse complement strand
TTGAAGAACGCTTGGGCATATACAACAGTAATTGGGGCTACCCCGTCAGCAATGGCATGGGCTTTCATGAGTTTCTTCAGTTGGCTGAGGACTTGGGCGCAGAGCCGCTCTTTGTGGTCAATGTGGGCATCGGTCACGGATGGTGTCAGGATTATCAACATATCGAGGGCTTCATCCAAGAGGCTCTCGATGCTTTGGAATATGCCAACGGTGACATTACCACATTTTGGGGAGCAAAGCGCGTGGCAGCAGGACATCCTGAACCCTTCAACTTGCACCTCTTAGAGATAGGCAACGAAAACTACAACTTCCATGCAAACAATAACAGTGACCAAAGCGACCACTATGCCGAGCGTTTCAAGCAGTTTTATGATGCCATTAAGGCTCGTTGGCCTGAGGTAGTTTTCATAGGCAATGTGGAGAGTTGGGGCACAGATGAACCTACTTGGCGCAACCAATATGCCGTAGATATTGTGGACGAACACTACTATCGCTCGCCAGATTGGTTTGCTGCCAACTACCGCAAGTATGACAACGCCAGCCGCACTAACCACAAGATTTACAATGGGGAATATGCTGTCACGCAGGATTTTGGCGTAAATGGCACGTTGAAGGCTGCTCTCGGTGAAGCTATCTACATGGCTGGCATGGAGCGCAACTCAGATGTCTGTGTCATGGCCAGCTATGCACCCATCTTCATGAATGAGAATGAAGCACAATGGCGACCCGACATGATTCACTACAATGCCCATTCCAGTTTCGGCACACCCTCGTATTGGGCGCAGCAAATGATGGCTTCTACCGTAGGATACCAGAACATCACGTGGACGGAGATGGGCAACAATATTAGCCTTATCTCTAGCGCACGTCTCGGATTGGGTTCATGGGCTACGAATGTAACTTACAGCAATATCAAGGTCACAGCCGATGATGGCACGGTGGTGTTTGAACAGGATGAGGCTATCAGTTCGCCAGCTTCGGCTTATGGTACAACACATGTGTTTGATGTAGCGACGGACAATTGCACCATCGAACTTGACGCTGTAAAGAATAGCGGTGACGAGGGCTTCCTTATCACCTTTGCTTACGCAGACGACAGCAACTACGCTTGGTGGAACCTTGGCGGTTGGGGGAATGCCCGTCACGGCGTGGAGCAAGCTGTCAACGGTAGCAAGAACACCCTTGCCACAGCTGACGGCAATATCAATGCAGGACAGAAATATCACATTAAAGTGGTGCGTGAAGGTATGACTACACGATGCTATCTCGACGGCACACTCGTCCACACAGTCACGCTCTCCGAGAGCAGTGGCGAACGGCTCTACCTCTGCGCGTCTTTGAATCAGGCTGAGGACACTGCTATTGTTAAGGTCATCAATTATAGCGGTGAGGACACACCAACCACATTCCGCTTCAAAGATGCCACAATTGCCGGCATAGCCAATGTTCGCGTGATGAGCAATCCCGACAACTTTGCCGAGAACTCGATGGCCAATCCGATGAACGTCTGCCCTCGCAATACACAAATCGTCATTCATGACTCACAATTATCTTACATCGTACCAGCTTATTCCCTTTCTATCATCTCCATCCCTCTCGTCTCTGTGAGTACGGAAATTACACCGCAAGCAGCCACTCCTCCCGTGCCAGTCATCAACTACACATTCGATGATGGGGAGGCAATGGCCGACGGCAACCATGCATTTTATACGGGTATCAATGCTTCTCAGGCTTACCTTGACCTCGGCAATGATGCCGCAAAGGCCATAGGCAGATATCTCAACGCAGACAAGTGGAGCGTCAGTATCAACATCTTGCTGCCCGAGGGCGGCAACCTTGACCAGTTCTGCTGGGCATGGAGCGTAAATAATGGCACCGCCTCCTACGTGGGGCTTATCAATCAACCCAACAACCTCAACTGGTATTTCGAGAAAGTGCAGTCTGGCACTTGTAAGGTCAGTTCCAATTCTGGTCTCGCCCAAGGTTGTTGGCATAACATCACCGTTACCTCTGACACCGAAACCTCATGTATCTATGTGGATGGGCGGTTGCGAGGCAGCAAGGCTTCCAACACCAAGCCTCTTACCCTCAACGCCAATACCAAGGCGTGGTTAGGGCGCAGTCCCTTCGAAGGCGATGCTCGCATGACCTCGACCTTCTTCGACGACTATGCCATTTACGACTGTGTTCTCACGCCAGCACAGGTGTTGGCACTCTATAATGCCGCCCGCACCAAGAGTGCAGAATGTACGTCGCTCCTGCCACCCACGCCATCCACACAGCCCAATGAGGCTGCAACAAGTCTCATTAATGAGGGAGGTACGCCAACAGATCTTACTTCTCTCATTCACAATGCTAACTTTTCGGCTGGCAATGATGGATGGGAGGGTACACCCTTTAGCGCAGCCCCTGGCACCGTGGCAGAACACTTCTACCAGCTCTTTGACACCTATCAAGTGTTGCACAACATGCCCATTGGCAGTTATCGTCTCGAATGGCAGGGCTTTTATCGACATGGCGATGTTGCTAATGCCTATTTGCGACATACATCTGGCAGCGAAGTTGCAGCACAATTATATGTAGAAGACGGTAATCGACAAGGAATCAAGCAACAAAACATCAAATCTCTTTTCGATTCTGATGTGCCATATACATACGAGCCATATACTTATCCCGACAATGTAACCACTGCAGCCAAAGCTTTCGCTGCCGGTCATTACCGTCAACAAATGGTGTTCCAGCTCACGAAAACGACCGACTTACGCATAGGTCTTCGCAACTTCTCGCCCGCTGTCTATGATTGGGTATGCGTTGACAACTTTCGCCTTTTCTATATTGACAGTTCTACGGATGACATCATTTCAATCAATGATGAACAATCACAAAAGAATAATGAAGTTAGCGCAGTTTACGACTTGAGTGGGCGAAGCTTGTCTGCCATCTCCAATAATACTCAAATGAGGAAAGGCGTATACATTATTAACGGTAAGAAAGTGATATATTAGTTCACCACTGTCGGTCAAAAATCAGGTAGCATTCTACTGAAAGCCAGATTCAGATTGAAGTGAAAAAACGAAAGGTGTATGTTCCTAATTTTCTTCGTGTTGGTGTGTGTTTCTCAAATCATTGTGAATAGCTGACCTTTAGATACTATGCTTGGCAAATTCCCAGATGACGATGCCAGCGGTGACGGCGACATTCATGGAGTGCTTGGTGCCGAATTGCGGGATTTCGAGGCATCCGTCGGAGAGGTCGATGACGCTTTGGTGAACGCCCTTCACCTCGTTGCCGAAAACCACAGCATATTTTGATGGAGGATGGATGAGGGTGGATGGTGGAAGTGTTTCGCCTATCGGCGAGGAAGAAGGGTCGATGGAAGATGTACATTTTTCCTTCTCACCTTTTCCCTGCGTAGCACAACTTCTTAATTTCTCCATCCACCATCCTACCTCGTTCAGCTTTGTGCTCCCCTCCGCTTGCTCCACGCTATAAACGAAATAGCCATTGCGGTGTAGTTCTGCCACAGCTTCCTCGGCAGTTTGGAAGTATTTCCAGTCCACGGAGTCTTCCGCTCCAAGGGCAGTTTTGTGGATTTCATTGCTTGGTGGTGTGGCGGTGATGCCGCAGAGGTAGATGGCTTCTACGCGGAAAGCATCACAGGTGCGAAACACCGAACCCACATTATATAGTGACCTCACATCGTCAAGTACCACGATGAGCGGTAGTTTTTCTGCCTGTTTAAACTCCTCGACGGAGAGGCGGTTCATTTCGATGGTACGGAGTTTTCTCATGTATGATGTACGTCTTTCCTTTTGACTTCTATCCTGCGAAGCATCACATCTTCCATGTTCCATCAACCTTCCTACTTCCAAAAGCTACTGCGTACATGCGGATTTGTTTCACCATGGCAAGGAGACCATTGGAACGAGTGGGGGAGAGGTGGTCTTTCAGTCCTATTTGGTCGATGAAATAGAGGTCGGCATCAAGGATTTCTTGTGGAGTATGGTTGTTCAACACACGGATGAGGAGGGCAATAATGCCTTTCACAATGAGTGCATCGCTCTCCGCTTGGAAATGTAGTTTACCATCAGCATAATCGCATTGCAGCCACACGCGGCTTTGGCAACCATCGATGAGGTTTTGTGGTGTTTTATATTGTTCGTCCAAAGGGGCAAGGTCATTGCCCAGGTCGATGAGCATTTGATATTTGTCCATCCAATCGTCGAAGTCGGAAAACTCCTCGATGATCTCGTCTTGTAATTCGTTGATTGTTTGCATATAATTATATGTGTTGTAGGGTGTATAGGGAATGTAGGTGTTGTAGGGTTATTGGGGGGAGGGTACAATCTTGAAAAGCTTATCATTAGGGCGCACCTTGCTTGGGACGGGTATGGAGACGAGCTGTTTTTGCAAAGCAGTCTCCACGGGTTTCAGGTCGTAGCGTATCTCGTCGACGGTGAGCCACATCGCACCAGTAGTGGGTCCCGTAATGAGAAGCTTGTCGCCAAGGGAAAATGTGGTGGCTTCCACTGCCACTTCTGCCACGTTGAGTTTGGAGAAATATTTGACGACCTTACCCACAAGCACTTTTCTTTCCGTGGC
>JAFYZV010000054.1 GCA_017548525.1 Prevotella sp. | reverse complement strand
GGAGCAACACGATTAGGCACCACATCAAGCATCACGACAGGTACCAACAGTGCTTTTGAGACCTCAGCCTATATCAAGGGCGACTCACTCATCGTCATGGCTATCGACACCACGAAGAATGCCGTTGACTTGAAACTGACGTTGCCATATAAAGTGAAGAGCGGTATACATCTGTTGTCAACAGGCAATGAGACCGAGAATCTCTGTCAGGAGAAGCCCATAACAATCGACGAACCTACCAGAGAGGTAACCGTTGAGATGCCAGCCCGCAGTCTTAACACATATATCTTCATGATTGACCAAGCCAGTGCGGCTATCGAAGATGTGAGGCTGACAAATGATGCTGGTGCCAAGGTCTATTACGACCTGCAAGGACGAAAACTGGTCGAGCCTCACGGAGTATGTGTTGAGAAAAGTGCTAATGGTAGTTCCAGGATAGTATTTTTATGACATCCAGACTGACGGAGTAAATGGAACTTTGTTGATAAACCTATTTATGAAGATAGAGGATGAATACAACGTGGTATCATCCTCTATCTTCGTTTATAGTCATGTCTTTATGATGTAGTCATTTTGCATCTAAAAAGTTATTTACTTTCACGGCGGCTTGTCTTCCGCTCGCCATGGCACGTACCACAAGTGATGCTCCATTGTCAGCGTCACCACAAACGAAGACGTTTGGCGGATACGCTGGATGTTCAGGCTTGAGGAAACCCATTGCTAAGAGTGCTATCTCCGCCTTGATGATTTCTGGCTTTCCTTTCTCTACCATGATGGGGCGACCGCCGTTGGGATTAGGCTCCCAATCGATTTCTTGTATCTTCACGCCAGTCAGCTTACCGTCTTTGCCGAGAAATTCAAGGGTGTTGATATTCCAGCGTCTGACGCATCCCTCTTCGTGGCTTGATGTCGTCTTCAAGGTGCGAGGATAGTTTGGCCAGGGGTTTTTAGGATCAACAGGACCTTCGACGGGTTTCGGCATGATCTCGATTTGAGTCACGCTCTTGCAGCCCTGTCGATGTGCTGTACCGATGCAGTCGCTACCCGTGTCGCCTCCACCGATGACCAGTACATCCTTTCCTTTGCATGTGATGCGCTCTTCTTTTGTATATTCCATGCCCGCTAACACACGGTTTTGTTGGGCAAGCAGTTCCAAGGCGAAATGTACCCCCTTCAACTCCCTGCCTGGCACATGCAGGTCGCGGGCGGTGGGAGTGCCTGTTGCTATGACGATGGCATCGTATTGTTCTGTGAGTTGCGGCAATGCAGCATCATACTGAATATCTTCGCCATAACGAAACTCGATGCCCTCTTCTTCCAACAACCGAAGGCGGCGGTCGATGAGGGTTTTGTTGAGCTTGAAATTGGGTATGCCATAACGGAGCAAACCCCCTGCCGCCTCATTCCTTTCATAGACGACGACTTGATAACCCATGAGGTTTAGGTCGTTAGCTGCCGCTAATCCTGCTGGTCCAGCACCAATCACAGCGACCGTCTTGCCGTTGCGGACAGGATGATGCACATTGATATACCCTTCCCGAAACGCTGCCTCGGCGATGGCTGCCTCATCCTCGCGGTTTGTGGTTGGCTCATGCTCGACGAGATTCAGCACACACGCTTTCTCACAAAGTGCAGGGCAGACACGCCCCGTAAATTCTGGGAACGGGTTTGTGGCATTGAGTAAACGATATGCCGATTCCCAATCACCCTTGTAGAGCGCATCATTCCACTCGGGTGGTTTGTTACCTAAAGGGCAAGCCCAATGACAGAAAGGCACGCCGCAGTCCATACACCGTGATGCCTGCAACTTGCGTTCACGTGCGCTGAGGGTCTGTTCTACTTCCCCGAAGTCAAGGATTCTATCGTGAATCGGACGGTAACCCGCCTCTTGGCGGTGTATCTCTAAAAATGCTTTTGGATTTCCCATGATGATTATATGCAATTAAAACTTCACTATTGACATTTCCTATTTTAATAATCACGTTGCATGTCTGCAATCTTTTGTTGCAATTTCGCCATCTGTTCTTCTTGCAATACCCGTTTGTATTCGATAGGTACCACTTGTATGAAGTCCTCAATGTATCGGCTCCAGTCATCCAACATTGTGCGGGCGAGTTTTGAGCCCGTATAGAGATAATGTTGACGGACGAGTTCGTGAAGCTCTTTTCGGCTCACGCTATCCTCCACGAGGTTAATCTCCACCATATCCATATTGCAGAAGTAGTCGAAATGATGATGCTTATCCCAAACGTAAGCGACTCCGCCCGACATACCAGCAGCAAAGTTCCGTCCCGTCTCTCCGAGAACCACCACGCGCCCGCCTGTCATATATTCGCAGCAATGGTCGCCAGCCCCTTCGATGACGGCAATGGCTCCCGAATTGCGTACGCCGAACCTTTCGCCTACCTTGCCATTGATATATAGCTCGCCCGAGGTGGCTCCATAGAGGCCAGTGTTGCCTGCAATGATATTGTCCTCGGCATTGAAGTTGGCACGGGTCGGAGGTAGGATGGCGATACGTCCGCCCGAAAGGCCTTTGGCAAAATAGTCGTTGGTCTCCCCTTCGAGTCTGAATGCTACGCCCTTCACCAAGAAAGCACCGAACGACTGCCCTGCTGACCCTTTGAATTTCACGTTAATGGTGCCATCGGGAAGCCCTTTCTCACCATGTTTCTTGGCGATTTCGCCAGAGAGCATCGCGCCTACAGCGCGGTTTGTGTTCTTGATTGCATAGTCAAGGGTCAGTTCGTCATCTTTGTTTTCGATAGCAGATTGCGCTGCCTTGATCATCTGTTCGTCGAGCACCATCCCTTTCATCCCTAATGGCACGGATGGCTGATGGATATCACCCGTGAAATGGAGTGTACCCTCTTCTTTGTTCAGCAACCTCGTGAAATCGAGCACCGATGGTTTCGTCTCAATCAACTCGGTGTGTCCTACGATGTCATTGAGTGACTTGAACCCCATGTCCGCGAGATATTCACGTACCTCTTGTGCGAGGAAAGTGAAGTAGTTGACGAGATATTCGTATCTACCCATGAAATGTTTTCGCAACAGAGGATTTTGTGTCGCCACGCCCATCGGGCAAGTGTTCAAGTTGCATTTGCGCATCATCACACAACCGAATACAATGAGTACGGAAGTGCCGAATCCAAACTCCTCTGCGCCGAGCAATGCCATCAATACCACATCGCGTCCCGTCTTGACTTGACCGTCCACTTGCAGACGGACATTTCCACGCAAGCCGTTTCGGACAAGCGTCTGTTGCGTCTCGGAAAGACCGATTTCGGGTGAGATGCCCGCAAACCGCATCGATGAGGCGGGCGATGCTCCCGTTCCGCCCTCTGCGCCGCTGATGACGATGAGGTCAGCTTTCGCTTTGGCAACACCTGCCGCAATCGTTCCCACACCGCTCTCTGCCACGAGCTTGACGGATATGGCTGCCGTCGGGTTGACATTTTTCAAGTCAAAAATCAGTTGCGCCAAGTCCTCGATGCTATAGATGTCGTGGTGGGGCGGGGGAGAGATGAGCGAGATGCCAGGAATACTGTGTCGCGTCTTAGCAATC
Source organism: Prevotella sp. (assembly GCA_017548525.1). Lineage (GTDB taxonomy): Bacteria > Bacteroidota > Bacteroidia > Bacteroidales > Bacteroidaceae > Prevotella. The sequence goes on along the minus strand of JAFYZV010000054.1, from coordinate 4,071 downwards.
ACCTCATTGACTTTGAATCCAGGCAATTGCCCGCCCTCGCCAGGCTTAGCACCTTGTGCCACCTTGATTTGTATCTCCTCGGCATTCACCAAATATTCCGTCGTCACGCCGAAGCGTCCGCTCGCCACTTGCTTGGTCTTGCTGTTTAGGCTGATGCCATCGTAAGAGGAATGGAACCGTTCGGAGTCCTCACCGCCCTCTCCCGTGTTGGAACGACCGCCGAGTTTGTTCATCGCAAGGCATATCGCCTCATGTGCTTCTTTGGAAAGGGCACCGAAGCTCATGGCTCCTGCTACGAAATGTTTGACAATCTCGGAAACGGGCTCCACCTCCTCGATGGCGATGGGATGACGCTTAAAGCCCATGAAGTCACGGATAAAGATGGGCGACTCTTTCTCGTCGACGAGTCGGCTGAACTCCTTAAATTTCTCATAGTTGCCCGTCCGTGTCGCTAATTGCAACGTGGTGATGGTCTCTGGATTCCAAGCGTGTTTGATGCCATCCTTGCGCCAATGAAACTGCCCCTTGTTTTCTAAGAGCCCCGTTCCGTTGGTCGTGGCATCGTCACAATTCTCCATTTCATACGCCTTGTATCGCATCGTGATGGCATCTTGCGCTATCTTCTCCAATCCGATGCCGCCAACGGTGGAAACCTCTGTACCAAAGTATGCCCGCAATAGGCTCTCGCCAAGACCGATGCTCTCAAAAATCTTCGCCCCACGATAACTCCGTATCGTCGAGATACCCATTTTCGCCATAATCTTGAAGAGTCCTTTCTTCACCGCCTTGATATAGTTCTTCTCGGCAGTGGCATAGTCTTCTTGGATTTTGTGGTTCTTCACGAGGTCGTCCAGGATGGCGAATGTCAGGTACGGGCAGATAGCAGACGCACCATAGCCCAACAGCAGTGCGGCATGCATGGTCTCCCGTATCTCGCCACTTTCCACGATCAATGCCGTTTGCACGCGCTTTCCCACGCTGATAAGATAATGGTGAACGGCAGAGACGGCGAGCAATGACGGGATGAAAGCCTCATTCTGTGGCAGCGACGCCATCTTATCCGTCAAGATGATGTAGTTATAGCCTTCGTCAACAGCCTTCTCCGCGTCCTTGCACAATTGGTCCAATGCCATGCGCAAGGCTTCTCCATGCACGCTATACGGATGCTCATGCTCCCCTCCACGGCGGTTGGGTAGGGGATGGGCTTTGAATGTCATCGGCAATTTGATGGTGTTGAACCCCTTGTATCTGATATTGCAAAGGATATCTAACTGTGTGTTGTTCAAGATAGGATGCGGCAAGCGCACCATCTTACAGTTGGTCTCGTCAGGACTCAATATTCCCGTGCCCACGCGCCCGATGTATTCCGTGAGGCTCATCACCAGTTCCTCGCGGATGGAGTCGATGGCGGGGTTCGTCACCTGTGCAAACTGCTGGCGGAAATAGTTGAAGAACACCTGCGGCTTATCAGACAGCACCGCCAATGGCGTGTCATTGCCCATCGATGCTGTCGGCTCCTGGCCGTTGGTCGCCATGGGGATGATGGTTGCTGCCACATCCTCCTCGCCATATCCAAACATGATTTCCTTTTCGAGCAAATTTTTCACGCCATTCTCAACATGCCGTCCGCTCTTCAGCTTTTCCAATTGGATGCGGTTGGTGCTGAGCCATTCCCGATAGGGATGTTCCTCAGCCAATTTCCGTTTGATGTCGCCATCATAATATATCTTTCCCTCTTGCGTGTCGATGAGGAGAATTTTGCCAGGCTGCAACCGCCCCTTCTCCGCAATCTCCGTCGGGTCGAAGTCCATCACGCCCACTTCGCTCGCCACCACCATCATGTCGTTTTTCGTGATGGTGTAACGGGCGGGGCGCAACCCGTTGCGGTCAAGCATTCCCCCTGCAAACCGCCCGTCGCTGAAGAGGAGTGCGGCGGGACCGTCCCACGGCTCCATCAGGATGGAATGGTATTCGTAGAACGCCTTGAGCTCCTCGGAGATGGGGTTCTTGTCGTTGAAGCTCTCTGGCACCATCACACTCATGGCATGAGGCAGCGAGAGACCGCTCATCACAAAGAACTCCAATACGTTGTCCAAGCTCGCCGAGTCGCTCATGCCAGGCTGTACGATGGGCGATATCTGGTGGGTGTCGCCCAATGCCTCCGAGTTCAGCACGCTCTCGCGAGCCTGCATCCATCCTCGGTTGCCACGGATGGTATTGATCTCGCCATTGTGTGCCAACAAGCGGAAAGGCTGGGCCAGTGACCACGTGGGAAATGTGTTTGTGCTAAATCGTGAATGCACCAGCGCCAGCCCGCTTGTCAGATATGGATTGGTCAAGTCGGGGAAGTACTGCCGTACCTGCATCGACGACAGCATCCCCTTGTAGACGATATTCGAATTACTCAATGAGCAGATGTAAAAGTCCTTGAAGGGGTTTGCCTCCCCCTCGCGCTGCCATGCCTCTGCCATCTGCGCCACCCTCCGCTCGATGCGCTTCCTGATGACATACAGGTTGCGGATGAACGTATCGACATGGCCATCGGCAGCACCCGTGATAAACACCTGCTTGATGTCGGGCTCAGTCAGACGCGCCGCCTCGCCGAGGCATTCGGGATGGGTAGGCACCGTGCGCAGGTGCATCAGCTGCAACCCGTCGCGCTCTATCTCCTCAAGCATCACGCTCAAAATCTCGCCCTGTGCCGCCTTCTCCTTCGGGAGAAACACCAAGCCCGTGCCGTACTTGCCTTTCTCTGGTACGGGAATGCCTTGCAGCAGGATAAACTCATGCGGAATCTGCAACATGATGCCGGCACCATCGCCGTCCTTACCAACCTCCGCGCCACGATGCCGCATGTTTTCCAACACCCGCAGCGCATGGTCTACCAGTTCGTGGCTCTTGTTGCCGTGGATGTTCACCACCATGCCCACGCCACAAGCATCATGTTCATAACTACTTTGGTACAATCCCTTTCCTAAGTTGTTAAGTTTACGTTTTGTCATATTATCCTTATTGAATCTTACAATCAATTTCTTTTCGCTGCAAAAATATAACAAATTGAAACTATAGGGAAATGTTTTGGCAAAATTTTATGTCTTTACCGCCTTTGCCTTACAAATTGAAACAAATTTTCAATGATTTTCTTTCAATCTGAAAGGAGTTCGTGTTATAAAGGTAGCAAATTGTTATATTAGACGATAAGCGTAGGTACGCCCCGTTTGAGGATATCAAGAAGGACGGTAACACGCCCTACATCATGGGCTACAAGACCAACTTCCGCGAGTACGTCAAGAACGGCATCTACCCCTTCCCTCCGCCAGATGTCACATCTATACGAAAATTCAGTACAAAATCTTGTTAAACTCCATGAAAAATCATGAAAACTGAAAATAATGATGTACCTTTGCCCACAGTATGCGAGCGTGTTTAGGACAGTTGCAAGCCTTTTAACAACATAATCTATCATGCTGAAGGCTAAGGATGGTGAATTCTTCTTCTCCTTAACTGTGCTGAATACGACATAAATAATCATAAACATCAATGAAAAAGTACATGACAATGAGAAGATTTATTTCGAGGGCAGCGATGATACTGCTCATGATGCTCACCATGACCGCACAGACGGCGTGGGCCATCGGGGGAAGCGGTACGAGCAGCGACCCGTACACCATTGCAGACAACATGGACTGGTACACGTTCTGCCAAGACTTCGCTTCGTACAGGGACAAGTACATCAAGCTGACGCGGGACATCTGGGGCTGTATCGAGAGGAGCAGTAGCAGTTTGCCCTTCACCGGCAACTTCGACGGTGCCGGCCACACCATCACGCTCGACGACGACCTCTGGGGCACGGCTACGGGTCTGTTCCGCTATGTGGATGCCCCTGGAGCCGTCATTAAGAACCTGAACGTGGCGGGCACCATCAATGCCACGCGAAACATCACCCCAGAGAGCGACGGCATCGGCGGCATCGTGGGCAAGCTCGGCCAGGGCACGGTGCAGAACTGCACGTCGAGCGTCACGATCAATGACAACGGCTACACCCTCGGCCATGTCGGCGGCGTGGTGGGT
>JAFYZV010000053.1 GCA_017548525.1 Prevotella sp. | reverse complement strand
GCAACCAATGCTTCAGCAGAATCACTAAATTCAAAGATTAAGCAATTCCGTGCACAGCTTAGAGGAGTAATCGATGTGGACTTCTTCCTCTATAGGCTATCTATGATATACGGATAAACACAGGTATTTACTGGTGAGCCACAAAATTTTTTGAAAAATTTTCATGGGTTAGTGATAAAGATAGTCAATAAAGCCCAAATTGACAAGAAAAAGGGGTGAATGTGCTTTTATTTGTTGAGCAATAATGTGATGATATTTTCTTCTTTTGATGCTATTTGTCAAAATATTTCGTATATTTGCATCGAAATTATCTTTTTACATATAACTAATTTACAAAACGACAAATTTATGAGAAGATTAATTACGCTGACTGCGCTCTTGGTGGTCGTGTCGTTGGGTGCGTTTGCCCAAGACAAGAAGACATGGGACTTCACCAAGGGTTTGAGTACCGAGACCGTTGACAACCTGAATGCCGACGAGGCAAACTGGAAGGCAAACGGCACTGATGCCGACGGCAACACCAATAACTGGCAGAATGCCGTGAAACCCTCGCCCAACGAGGAGCTTTCCGCTAATGGCATGGTTATCAAGGAGACTGCTGGCCTGTTGTTTGACATCGGCAACAACAAGGCGAACAGCATCCACATCGCGCAAAACAAGATTCGCCTGACACGTGCCAACACCACCATCACCTTCCCCAAGTTGAAGAACGGGCAGAAGGTGACCATTGTGGGACGTTCCGCCAATGGGTCGGCTACAGACCGTGGCATCTCGCCCGTGCAGGAGCATATCAAGTTTGTGAGTGGTGAGCTTACCAACGATGCTTGCATCTTCTTGGGCAACCAAGTGGAGGGGTCGCTCGGGACGTATTCGTTCACTTGGCAGATTGAGACTTCGGAGACCGACCCCGTGGATGTGCAGTTCAAGTTGACACCCAATGCGGGCATCGACTTCACGTTGTTCATGATTGATGAGGGAGATGCTGCCGTAACAGCCAATGTTGCCTATCTCTATGCCCCTACGGGTAATGATGACATTCTTGCAGCCTTGCAAGCTCGTGAGAATACCACTGTCACCACGTTTGACGTGACGGAAAAGGTAGATGTCGCTGCCGATGTTTTCAAGGATTATGACGTGACGGTACTTGCTCCTTCCATTCCCGTGGGCAACACATTGGTATCAGTCATCAAGGAGGCGATGCCTTGGACACCCGTCCTCAACCTCAATCCCTCGCTTTATGCCGCTTGGGGCTATGGCGAGGAGGTTGCCCAAGAGATGCCTATTGGCATCGTGACCGACAGGAAAAATGCCTTGTTGAATGACGTTGAACTGATCGAGGTGGATGGAATGTACATTGTAGAACTCTCAGGCGAAGCCGTTACGGGTGTCAATCTGGGTGAGTATTTTGGTAGCGACGCTACACCTATCGTGGCTGGCGACACTACTACACCATTGGCACACATCCACAATGCGGGACACAATAGTTACATCTACTTGCCAGGCAATGCCAGTCCAACGCCCACGATGTTACAAATCATCGACAATGCCATTACCATCCTGCAAGATTCGAAGAGTGAGATTACCAAGGCTCCCGCCCCCAACATCAGCTTTGAATACAAGGACAAGAACACCAACGTGACCATCACGCCATCGAGAAATCTACCTAAGACCCGCTTGTTCTATACCATTGACGGCACAGATCCAACGGAAGAAAGCACGGAATACACGGGTGTCATCAACCTGACATCGCCCACGACAGTCAAGGCGGTTGCCATCGCCGAGGGTTATTTGTTGAGTGATGCCACTTCACAAGATATTGACATCAAGGCTCAACCTAAGACTCCGCAGATTTTTGTTAAGGAGAATGAAGGTTCTTCCATCATCACCATCACTTGCGAGACGGAGGATGCTGATGTGTGGTACAACTTTATTTCCACGACAGATACCATCGTTTCATCGAAATATGCTGAACCCATCACCATCAATATGCCCGCAACCATTACGGCATTCTCCGTGGCTGGTGGTGCTGTATGGTCTGAGGTGGCAGAGCAGCGCGTCTATGTCAAGAACCCACGGGTGGTCATCGACGTGGCAGGGCATTTCCGTGCCGCTAAGTGGGAAAACCTCTCCAATGGAGCAGGGCTGTTCTCTTGGGGCAAGAGTGCCGCCTCGATGTATGAGGAGAGCGAAGAGGACGTGACGGTGGTTGTTGACCCAGAGACGGGTGAGGAGACCATCGTCTATGGCAAGGAGAAGGAATACGAAACGATAGACGAGCCGGGCGAGACTCCCGCTTGGGTCATCATGTCAAAGGGACAGTCGGTGCTGTGGCAGAGCAACACCCCATCTACTGCTGTCATTGGCTCCAACGAGGGTGGTTACTATCCCGCTACGGCAGAGGATATCGACGAGTTGTTCCCCGTGACAAACTACGACATCCAGTTCTATAAGATACAAGGAGGCGAGCCAGCCAATGCCGCCATCCAGTCGAAAGGCACCTATCAGGCTCCGCTCGATGTGGTGACGATAGCCAACATGCAAGGTGGTCCCATCTTGGTACAGGTGTCTGCCGATGGCGAGAACTGGACTACCATTGGTGAGGAGATTGCCGCCACGGGCTATACCCGAATGTGGAAAAAATACACCAACAGCTACGATGGTACCGACGAGGTGTATGTCCGCGTGGCACAGGAGACGGGTTCGCTCGGAGCCAAGATTTTTGACATCTATGTTGCCAATGCTGGTGAGGAATCGCAAAAGCTCCTGGATGAAATCAACAGCGAGTATGCTGAACATGTGAGTGGCATCGAGGAGGTTTCCTGCAATAGGAAGCAAGGTGCTGCCCCAGGCATCTACAACCTTGGCGGTGTTCGCCAGTCTACACTCCAGCGAGGCATCAACATCGTCGTGAATGGCGATGGCACCGTGAAGAAGGTCATCTTCTGAAGTAGGAAGTAGGAAGGAGGAATTAGGAAGTGATGCTACGCAGTGTGAAGTAGGAAGTTTTTAATTCATCTAACGTCATTACGTAAAACACTTTGTAAATCCTAATTCTTCCTTCCAACATCTAACTGTGCTTTGTGTACAACTTCCTCCTTCGTAATTCCTACTTCTACCATCTTAATACAATAATCGTCCCCTTTTTCCGTTTCTCATTATATATGAAATGGAAATTATCATATCTCATCATCATATTCTTGGCTTGTTTCTCTCATGCCAAGGCACAGACGTTCACGTTGCAAGGACGGGTGACCGACGATAAGCTGAACCCCATTGAGTTGGCTTCCGTGTCGGTTGTCAAGCAACAGAAGTTTACCTTGACATCGCTCAAGGGTGAGTTTACCCTGCAATTGCAATCGGAAGATAGCGTGGCGGTGACGTTCTCGATGATTGGCTATAAGTCGAAGACGCGCGTCCTTCGTAATCCCCGTGGCAAGCAGACATTGCAGATTATCCTTTTTGAGGATGACTATACCCTCAGCGAGGTAAGCGTAAGTGAGATGAAACGCCAGACGGGACAGACCCAGGAACTGAAGAAAGAGGACGTGAAAAACATGCCTTCCACTACGGGTAACGCCGTGGAAGAGATGATCCAGATGCAAGCGGGAGTCTCCACCCACAATGAGATGTCGTCGCAATACAACGTGCGTGGCGGCTCTTTCGATGAGAATAGTGTATATATAAATAATGTGGAGGTCTATCGCCCGTTCCTTGTCCGTTCGGGACAGCAGGAGGGACTGTCCATCATCAATTCCGACATGGTGGAGAAGATTGGCTTTTCCACGGGTGGCTTTGAGGCGAAATATGGTGACAAGATGTCATCGGCTCTCGATATCACATACAAGAAACTGAAACCCGAGGGCGAGAGAAAGAGCATTGCGGAAGCATCCGCTATGGCAAGTTTGTTGGGTGCGAGCGGCTATGCGGGCATAGCAGGCAAGAAATACTCGTGGCTCAATGGCATCCGCTACAAGACCACCCGATACCTCTTGGGGTCGTTGGAGACCACGGGAGAGTACAAACCCAACTTCTTGGACTACCAGACTTACCTCCATTATGCGCCCAATGAGCGTTGGCAGGTGGACTTCATTGGCAATATCTCGGAGAACCATTACAACTTCACGCCCAAAGATAGGGAGACCTCCTTTGGCACGATGGAAAATGTCAAGTCGTTCCGCGTGTATTTCGACGGGCATGAGAAAGACCTCTTCCGTACTTACTTCGGTACGTTGGGCATCACCCGCCACTTCACGAAAAACACCAGCCTGTCGCTCCTCGGCTCCGCTTTCTATACCAAAGAACAAGAGAAGTTTGACATCCAAGGGCAATATTGGCTCACACAGACAGAGACGAGTGAGAACCTTGGTGTGGGAACATACTTTGAACATGCCCGCAACTACCTTGAGGCAAATGTGAAGAGCGTGAAGGTTATGCTTAACCACAAGACACAGAAACACGCCATTGAGACGGGATTCACTTATAAGATGGAGCATATCCAGGAGAATAGTGTGGAATATGAGATGCGTGACTCCAGTGGGTATAGCGTTCCGCACACGGGCAAAGACCTATACGTGATTTATTCATTGAGGGCACAAAACGAACTCAATGCTAACCGCATAGAGACTTATATCCAAGATACCTATCGTTTCAGCATAGGCGGATATGAGGGCGATGAAAACGGAGAGGGCGAGATTGCCCCCACCTTGTTTACGTTGAACTATGGTATACGCTTCAGCCATTGGAACTTTAACAAGGAGTCTATCGTCAGTCCACGTGTGTCGCTTGGTATCATCCCGTCGTTTAACCAAGACTTGACGTTCCGCCTCGCAGCAGGACTTTATTACCAAGCACCTTTTTTCAAGGAATTGCGCGATACGTCCACGGTGAGTGGCATTACTTATGCGACTCTCAACCGAAAGATTAAGAGCCAGCAATCCATCCAGTTCATCGCGGGCATGGACTATCGCTTCAATGCCAACAACCGTCCGTTCAAGTTCACGGCAGAGGCATACTACAAGGCTTTGTCAAACCTCGTGCCTTATAGCGTGAGCAATGTCAAGGTGGTGTATTATGGTAACAATGAGTGTAGCGGACATGCCCTGGGTTTCGATCTCAAGCTCTACGGCGAGTTTGTGCCAGGCACGGACTCATGGGTCAGTTTCTCTGTCATGGACACGAAGATGGAACTTAACGGCAAGAGCATACCCATGCCGACTGACCAACGGTATGCCGTCAACCTCTTCTTTACTGATTATTTCCCAGGGACAGAGCGTTGGAAGATGTCGCTCAAGTTGGCATACGCTGACGGCTTGCCTTTCTTTGCGCCCCACCAAGAGTTAGAGACGCATTCGTTCCGCGCCCCTGCCTATAAGCGGGCGGACATTGGCATGAGCTACCGAGTCCTCGACAATGAGAAGCGTAGTAGGAGGTATGCCTTCAAGAATATTTGGTTAGGGTTGGATTGCCTCAACCTTTTCGGTATAAGCAATGTCAACAGCTATTATTGGGTGACTGATGTCACCAACCAACAATATGCCGTGCCTAATTACCTAACGGGTAGGCAAATCAATGCACGGCTGTTGTTTGAGTTTTAGGAAATCGTTAATCTTACATTTTCACCAAGATTCTGAATACTTTTCCAGGATTGGCTGCCCATTCCTGCATGGTGACATGGGCATCCTCGGGTGGCACCACCTTGCTGATGAGTTCGTCAATGGGGCATGTGCCTTTCACCATGTAATGAATCACGGCACGGAAGTCTGACGGCTGGGCATTGCGAGAGCCACGGATGTCAAGCTCTTTCTGCACAAAGTATTTGGTCTGGAATGTCACCTCCGTCTTGGCATAGCCGATACAGATGACCCTACCTGTGAATGCTACCTCGTTGATTGCCATCTGGTAGGTGGGTGCACTGCCAACAGCTTCTATCACCACGTCGGGACCAAAGCCAGAGGTCATCTTCATCAAACACTCATGTACGTCTTCGGTCTTGGTATTGATGGCATAGCTTGCACCCATGCGCTTCGCCAATGCCAACTTCTCGTCATCGATGTCGGCGGCGATGACCGTGGCACCACGTTGGGCGGAACGTACCACCGCACCCATGCCTACCATACCGCACCCGATGACCATCACCACGTCAATGTCAGTCACTTGCGCACGGGAGACAGCGTGGAATCCCACACTCATTGGCTCAACCAACGCACATTCACGGGCAGAGAGCTGTCCAGCGGGGATGACTTTCTCCCATGGCAGGGCAATGTATTCGCGCATGGCACCGTCGCGCTGTACGCCCAAGGTCTCATTATGCTCGCAAGCATTCACGCGCCCATTGCGGCATGAAGCACATTTACCGCAGTTGGTATAGGGGTTGACAGTTACCACCATGCCTTCTTTTAGACCCTCAGGCACTTGGCTTCCAACCTTTTCTATCACCGCCCCGACCTCATGACCAGGAATGACAGGCATCTTCACCATGGGATTGCGACCTAAGTAAGTATTGAGGTCTGACCCACAGAACCCCACGTATTCCAACTTGAGCAACACCTCATTAGGTTGCAACACGGCTTCTTCTATCTCGACCACCGACATCTCTCGCTCGGCGGTAATCTTTACAGCTTTCATTTATTGGTAACTAAATATGATATGATTCTTGATGATTGATAAGACAAAGTTCTTCTAAAATTGTTTGAAGGCAGTCGATCGCCTACGGCGAGAAATACTACAAAATCCATTTCAAAATCGCACAAAATCATTTTGAATAAAAAATAAGCTTCTTATTCTGACATGTTCTTGATATAGGGCAAATTCACAAGGTCTCGGAAACCATAGAATCGCTGGGCATTGCTGCCAAGGAATGCCGTTTTCTCTGCGTCGGTCAGCTCCTTGCTCTTCGTCACGAAGTCGTATGACATGCGATAAGTGATGGCGGTGATGGTACGCGGATAGTCGCTACCCCACATCAGCTTCTCTACACCCACCAAGTCTATTGCCTCACGGATGGCGCGGATGGCACTTGGGAAGGGGTAGAATTCGCTGTTGTAAAGCCATGTGATACCGCCAGACTCCACCATCACGTTCTTGTTGCGAGCCAACTTCACCTGTTCCTCCCATCCCTTGATGGTGGGCATCCCGAAATGACCAATGGCGATTTTCAGCCTTGGACATTCTTGGATGACCTCTTTCATCTCGCCCACTTGCATGTCGCCGTCAGCCAAGGTGATAGACAATATCGCGCCACGGTCTTCCATGGTGTGGAAGGTGTGCATCATCTCGGGCGAATTGAGCATCACCCGTTTTTTGTCGGTCAATAGCCGATGGCCAGGAATGGCGATACCACGGAAACCATTGTCAATCAATTTCTCCGCTTGCCAACTGAATCCCTCATGGAAATAGTCGCACAAGCCACAGACAAAGAAACGCTCGGGATAGTGGCTTGCCACCTCTTCCAGATAGTCGTTCTGCATCCCGTCGATAAACTCCTGCACCACCACGGCGGCAGACACTTGCGCATAGTCCATGTTAGAGAGGAACACTTCGGCGGAGTTTCGTCCGTCAATCATGAAAGGTGGCAACATCTGAACCTCCTCGCCAAGGAACATCGAGCGACCGTTCTTCATCGTTTTGATGACCTTGCCATTCCATTTCGTGTCTTGGCGCAGCCATAGGTGGCTATGCGCGTCGATAATCTTCATGCCTAACTGTTTTTCCATCTCACACGTTTTTGGTCACCAATGATGTTTTTCACTTCTTCAACTAACTGCTCGTCCATTGGCTCGTTCACGTAACCTATGTTCTTCAGCACGTTCTGTGGGTTGGCACTGCTGAACAATGTCGTGGCAATGCGGGGGTTGAGGCTCGTGGAATATTGTATTGCCAACTTCTCTATTGGGTAGCCCTTGGCGGCACAATGGGCGGCGGCGCGAGCGCAAGCCTCCTTCAATGCCACAGGGGCAGGGTGCCAGTCGGGAGTTCCTCGCTGCGAGAGCAAGCCCATCGACAGCGGCGAGGCGTTGATGACACCGATACCCCGCTCCTCCAAGAAGTCGAGATAATCTAACAACATATCGTCATTCAAACTATAATGGCAGAAGCACAACACGCTCTCCACTACGCCCTCGGCAGAATGCTCGATGACCCATTTGAGGTTCTCGGGCTGCAAGTCGGTGATGCCCACATGCTTGACAATACCCTTATCGCGCAATGCCACAAGGGCGGGCAACGTCTCTTCCACCACTTGATGCAAGTCGGCAAACCCAATGTCGTGTACGTTGATGAGGTCGATATAATCTATATGCAACCGTTCCATGCTCTCATAGACGCTCTCCGTGGCGCGGCGGGCGGAATAGTCCCAGGTGTTCACGCCATCCTTGCCGTAGCGTCCCACCTTCGTGGAGAGGTAATACTTATCGCGGGGGATGTCCTTCAGGGCTTTCCCCAGCACCATCTCTGCCTTCAGGTGGCCGTAATAGGGCGACACGTCGATGAAGTTGATGCCATTCTCCACGGCGACATGAACCGCCCGAATGCCCTCCTCCTCACGGATGTCGTGAAACACGCCACCCAACGATGATGCGCCAAAACTCAAGTTTGACACCACCATCCCAGTTTTTCCAATTTCGTTGTATATCATTTGTTATGTTTTTGATTCCTCTTTGCAAAAGTATATAAAAAACTTGAAACAGCGGAAAAACACAAAAAAAATCCGTGAAAATGATGAGGATAATAAAAAAAGTTGTATCTTTGCAGCCGAATTACAAGTAATAGGGGCGTAGCCCAGTTGGTTTAGAGCGCTGCAGTCACATTGCAGAGGTCATCGGTTCGAGCCCGATCGTCCCTACTTAATAAGAGGATATGTCATGATAGGCATATCCTCTTTCATTTGAAATACTTATTCTATGTGTCTCTTTTTCCCATTTTGAATATAAATGCCCTTTTGTGGCAGGGTTGTGATGCGTCCATTTAGGTCGTACATGAGATAGGAATTCTGTTCCCTTTCGATGTTTGGAATATCTGTAGGCACATAGTTCTCCAATGGAAGGACAGTGCCAGAGAAAACCTTTTGGAACTTGTATATTTCAGATGGTTGGGCATAGATGATGGTTGAGCTGCCCAATGAATAGAATGTATCTTTCCTCAAATCCTCATCGAAGACACCCCTGAATACAAGAGCCTTGAAGGTACAGCCCCTAAACACGTTTTCCCCAAATATTGTTATGTTGGCAGGAATGTCAAGCCACTTGAGACTGTAACAATGTTCAAAGGTGCTTGCGGCGATATATGTCAGGCTATTGGGAATACTCACCTCTTCAAGGCTTGTGCAATCGGCAAAGATAGAAAAACTCATGTATGTCAGGGTGTTGGGAAGTTGGACGGAAACCAAGGATGAGTCGTTCGCAAAGGCAGCTCCTCCAATCCATGTCACTCCTTCTGGAACGGTATACGATTCCCGCTTTGCGCCAACAGGGTAACAATAGAGCATCGTCTTGTCTTTGTTGAACAGGGCACCATCAATAGAACACATCCAAAGGTTCTCCTCATCTACCTCGATGGCTTCCAAGCTTGTGCATCCTGTAAAAGGATTTTTGCAGTCAGGGTATGCGTTTATATGATATATATGCTGAATGGTTTTCGGGATTTTGACTTTGGTCAGCGTCTTGCAATTGTAGAAAGCTAACCATGACATGCTGGTCACTGTGTAGGTGTTTCCCTCGTATGTCACTTCAGAGGGTATTTCCAGTTCCCCTTCCCACTTGTTGTAGTTTAATAGCATCGCCGTTTTTGCGCTCTGATACAAGTCGTAATTCAGACCGTCAATCGTGACATTGGAATATGCTTTGACACACATAGCTATGAGTATCATCGATAATGGAACCAGATGGCGACTGCCATGCGTAAGTTTATTCGTGTTCATAATCTAAATGATTGATGGTGAAACCATTATTTGACCTTTAAGTTCACCACCATCGTGGCGGTGTAACGCTTGCCGTCGTGGGTGTATTGGATGGCTTGGCGGACGGTGTATGTCCTGCCACGGACGAGCCTTCCAGGGTATTGTCCCACGTAACAGCCGTATTTGTCGGGGTAGAACTCGGCATAGACAGCGGCATTGGAGTCGTACCCACAGACGTTGCCCGTGGTGGTGAACCAATGTCCGTAGCATGTGTTGGTGCTGGTGCTGGTGGTCGTACCCGTGGTAATGCTGCCATTGGCACTCACTCCGACGAAGCGGGGATTGGCTGAGGCGGTGCGTCCCACGGCTCTGAGTTGGGCGGTACTGAGACCGAGGGCTTGGCTCACCGCTGCCATATCGTATTGCACACGTGTACTGGTGTAGCTGCTCCCGTCGTATGCCAGCTCGGCATCGATGTAAACCGTCGTGTCTCGTCGGGCATAGTCATCGGGATATGTGTCGAACTCGCCATAGACGTTGGTGTTCTCGAAGGTCACTTGGTAGGGCCATTGTTCGTCGTTGGAAGCGTCATCGTCCCACGGGTGTCGCCAGTAGGATGTCGGCGCACCCATCACCACGAAGAACAGGCGGCTGCAATTGTCGGGTATGGTGAGGGTTGCCACGCCCTCCTTGTCATGCCCCACCTCGCCGTATGTGCGTGTGCCGTCTTGTGCGTATGCCACGAAGCCATACCGCCACCCTGCCTTGTCGACGTTGATGGCACGATAGCCCTTGCTCCCCGCGATACCCTTGAACGAAGCCTTGACCACCGTTCCTGGCGCGGCGGTATTGAGATTGATGATGTTATACCCGTAGTTTTGCGGACAGAAGGCGGAGTCCACCTCCCACGTCCCATCTGTTCCCGTCGCCTTGTGTAGGTGTGTCACATGTTGTCCGATGCGGTGCTTGGCGGCATCGCGCACTCCGTCGATGTCCCATGTCGCCATGCGGGCGAATCCCTCATACATCTCGTCGTTCAGTTCCTCTTGCGAGAGTTTGTTCAGACGCTTGTATGTCTCCATCGGGTCCTCGGGTTTGTTGGCTTGCCGCCATAGCTTGCCGATGAAGTCCTGCCCATGTTTCATACACCAATAGTCTTGCACAAAACAGTTCTCGTAACGCCAACCCTCATGCAAGATGTTGAGATGGTGGAGTGGGAGATGCCCCTCAAAATACTCACCATCGGTGAACTGCCGCTCGGGATAGCACTTGTAGCCCTGCCAGTTGGCGCAACTCTCCCACCAGCCGTTGCCGCCAGAGGCGTTTGCCCCATATCCATAGTTGTAGCCATGTTGCTGTCCGAGGTCGCAACTCACGAGGTATTGGAACGTATGCCCAATCTCATGCGCCACCGTCATGCCCCCTCGCGAGGATATGGCACCTGGGCTAACATTGAGCAAACCCACTTTCGCGTCCACGCCCGAACCCTCTGCCTTCCAGTCGGTTTGGTAGAACACGTACATCTCTATCTTATATGTGTCGGTCGTGGACTTGCCTGGCACGAGGAATCCCAATTCATCCACGTACTTCGTCCATATCTTCTCCGCATTCGCCAGCATCGACTTGGGGTCAAAACGGTAACTCCCCGCCTTGGTGGGATCGTTGCCAAATCCCTTTTCCCAGAACACCACGAAATGCTCACTCTCCATCGACCGTTGGAAACTCCATCGGTTGGCATCGTTGGTGTAGTCAACTGAGTTATATGTACTGGGCTTATAGAGGATGCGACCAGGGTCTCTCATCATGATGCTCCCGTTGTAAATGCTCTCCGTACCGAAGAGTGTGGACAGGCGATACTCGATATATCCCTTGGTAGCGGATGAACGGTAAATCTTCAAGATGGGAATGGTGCCGTCGCGCTCCTGCATTCGAAACTCGATGGAGTCGGCATTGGCAATCGAAAACACCTTGTTCGCCTTGAAGCGGTTGTCGTATTTCACCCAGATGGTGTCTTGTGCCACGGCATTGCCGAGGGCGAAAATTGTCATCAATGTAATGAATAACCTTCTCATATTCCCTCCTTTCATTGCCCGACAACGATTTTCTTGCCATTCACGATATAGATGCCCTTGGGCAGGGATGAGAGGATTTGTTCTCCCGCATCACCAAGAGAAGGGTCGAAGTCGCACACTTTCTGCCCATTGAGGTTATAGACAGCTCCCCTTTGAGGGGCAACGTGAGCGGGAGTTATCATGTCGATGGTGCGCTTCTCAAAGCGGATTTCCCCGATTTCATCGGCAGAATGTGTGGTGCCGTTGATGATGAACGTCTTGTCTTGCCGCATGAGCTTGGGTCCCGTGAACGCGCTTTCGTTGGTGAGCATCACCTCATATTTCGTGCCAGAGGTGAGCGTCGTCACCATGTACAGCACGTCGATGTCCTCTGCGATCGCACCTTGCCAAGTACCGAATGTAAGGCAAAGCAAAGCCAATATCTTTCTTTTCATGGTCATGGATATGTTTGGTTAGATTGATTGTTCGTTGCAAAGTTATCATTTTTCCCGAACAAACGTGCAATTAAAATATGAATTATTTACCCAAGGTGTTGTTGTTATTCATAAAAATAATGTAACTTTGCAAACAGAAAGAATAAAAAATGACTAAAGACATGGCACAATTAACCGTTTCCATAGAAGATGTATCGATGCTGGAGGAAATACGCAAGGCAATCAGTTTGCTGCGAGGCGTGACATCTGTCACGTTAAAACGACAGAGAAAAACAGGCATGGACCGTGCTATCGAAGACATCGAGAAAGGCCGCGTCTATGAGGCAAAAAGCGTGGAAGACTTGATTAGCCAGTGTAAAACATGAAATACACTCTTCGATTTACTGGCGAATTTAAACGTTCCCTAAAACGTTGCCTTAAACGAGGTTACAATGAAGACTTACTAACCGAAGTCCTTACTATCCTTGCAAATACTGGAAGACTCCCAGAAAAATACCATCCCCATATTCTTCATGGCAATTATGAAGGGTATTGGGAATGCCATATAACCCCCGACTGGCTTCTCGTATGGGATCAGAATGACAATGAGCTGATTCTCATGATGACCAATACGGGTACACATTCAGACCTCTTCGGGAAAAATAGGCGATAAGCATTTCGATAGATAATGTCAATTTTTTATCACGAAATGGCCGCAAATGGCGGGCAGTTTTCCAAACAAAAAGACTTTTGGTCGC
This sequence comes from Prevotella sp., assembly GCA_017548525.1. Lineage (GTDB taxonomy): Bacteria > Bacteroidota > Bacteroidia > Bacteroidales > Bacteroidaceae > Prevotella. The sequence goes on along the minus strand of JAFYZV010000053.1, from coordinate 24,437 downwards.
AAATAACGCAATGGTGACGCGTTTTGTAATGCGCTCATTATCAACATGTTGGCTCTTGGAGGCGTTTTTCGGTGGTGACAAATGCCGTATTTTAACATCTTTTCTGCCGCATCCGCCGCAAACACATGCCCTTTTTACATGCGACATACTATACATCTATCCACGATAAATGCCGCACAAATATTGTTAAATCGCCATTTCCACCCCAAACGACCGATGAAAAGGAAGCCGATTAACACCCCTTAACTCCTATTTCGCAGGTTTTACCGTGCGTCGATTTGTCAAATATTTTCATAACTTTTGTATCGTATTATTAGCCATCTAAACAAATTTGAGATAATGGTACAACACATTATTATGAATTTTATGATGTGTTCTTCAAAATATTTCGTATCTTTGCACTCAGAAATAATAAATAAGATCGAAAAACATCTATAATAATACTATGGCAAGACCAATCAAAGAAACTCCTATCCTATATGGCAAGGATGCCCGACGCTTTAAGGAACGCATGAAAGAACACAGATGCATCTCATCCAAAGAGAGGGCAGAGATGAAATCTATTTATGAGGCTGTAATGAGCGTAGCGGACTTCAAGTAATGACCAACGAAGATTTTATATCCCACTACACCATCCACAAGATGCGTGTAAGGGAAATTGTGGCAGCTTTTGACTGCGGGGACGATGACCTTAATGGATTCATCCTGACAGACGCACCTCTTTATCGCAATGAAAAGCTCGCCGTTACCTATATTGTGAAAAAGAGAAATACACCTGAAAAGGTCGTGGCTTTCTTCAGTTTGTCGAATGACCGCATTTCTATATCTGACTTTGACACAAAAACAAAATACAATCGATTCAGTAAACGATTTAACAACCATAAAAGGCTAAAGAGCTATCCTGCCGTTAAGATTGGTCGCCTTGGGGTCGATAGCTCCATGAAAGGAAAAAGTCTCGGAACATACATTTTGAAATTCATCAAGTATTTTTTCACCATCGACAACAAGACCGGTTGCCGTTTCATCACTGTTGATGCCTATGCCGCAGCCATTCCTTTTTACATCAAGAATGGTTTTGTTTCTCTCAATGACGAAAGCAAAAATGCCCCAACAAGATTGTTATACTTCGACTTAAAGGATATAGACGAGGGGACAAATGGCATCATGTGAACACATGATTGGCATGTGAGAACGTAGGGGTGTAGTTCGATAAATGTATAGCGTAATAAAAAAATGACAAATATTTTTCATTGTACGCTTGTAATTGACAAAAAATCATTAACTTTGCACGGTTAATTAACAATTAGAATAATCTACAGGCAAATAATTCAATCAAAAAGATTATAATTTACTAACAATTAAACTTAAAACAAATGAACAAAAAGTTACGTTTCTTGCTCTTCTCACTGTTCGCAGTGTTTATGAGCTCAGCAAGTTTTGCTGGCGACAAGTTCACCTATAATTTAGGTGCCAAGCCGGGTACATCCACTCCCGCAGGGTTCTTCTCTTATGACACAAGCGGTAAATGGAACTTTAACACCAAGTTCACAGGTGGCGAGTATGATGGAATTACTTTCTCCCAAGGATTGAAGATGGAAGGTTCCACCAAGATTTTGTTTACCTCTACGGCGACATCTACCGTCATCATCGTTCAATCTACATATTATGCAAACACCATCAAGTTTGACGGCGCAGAATTGGCAATTGCAGATGCCGAGGCAGGAACAGGTTGCCGAATCTACACCATCAACGATGTAGCCGCTGGCGCACACAACATCACAAGAGGTAGTGGTGAGAGTGGACTTTTCTATGTCAGCGTAGAATACACGGGCGCAACATTGGAAGTTCTCGAAACTCCAACTATTGATTTTGACTCCGCAACTGGCGAGGTGACGATTGAGGGCGACGCAAACGCCACCTCTATCGTCTATACGACTGACGGCACGGATCCATCAGCCACCAATGGTGACGTTTATGAGGCTCCATTTACTGTGGAAGACGGAACGACTGTAAAGGCTATTGCCCTTGGCGATAACGAAACATACGCAAACTCAGAGATTGCTACCGTAAAGGTATCATTGGACATTACAAGTGTCGCTGCTCCTACGTTTAACGTGGCTTACGGAACTGTTGCCATCGCTTGCGAGACAGCTGACGTAACCATCGAGTACAGCACGGATGGGGAGAATTTCTCAGAGTACACCAAGCCTATCACCTTGTTCGAGGATGGAACTGTTTATGCTCGCGCATCTCGTGACGGACTTGTTTCCGAGGTATCTTCTGTTGAGGTCACCGCTGTTCCTATGGGCGACGCTACGAATACCATTGTCATGCACTTTAACGCATTCGACGTGCAAACAGTGAACGGTCTTTCCACTTTGGTCGGAAAGGATGAAACTGAAGGCTATTCCATTTCCTTGAACAACGACCAGAAGTCATGGTCATCGGCAAACAGCATCAATGGCTACACTTCCATCAAGGTTTCCAATGGCGCACAAAACACTTTGTATTTGCCCAACGGTGTTTCTGCAACCAGAATCACCTTCTATAGCTATGTCAATTCCGCTCCCGGAAGAGACAGTGGATGGAAAGAAGTTGGCGACATCGACACACAATACAAGGACGTTCTCATGGGTGCTTGGCAAGACGCTGCCAATCCCGATGTACGTACATACCCACTGACTGGCGAAGAGACTGAAATCAACTTCACCAACACGGGTGAGCAACTCTGCTTCTACATTGTGCTTGACGTAGTGGAGAACAAGGCTGCTTTGAAGGCTGCATACGAACCCGCAGTTATCAACATGTTATCCGACGAGGAGTTTGTTGCTCCTACTCTGACCATTACCAATGAGGATGGTGATGCTGTGGAAGGTTTGGAAATCACTTTCGCAAGCAGCAATGAGGAAGTTGCCACTGTTGACGCAGATGGTAACATCGAAATCGTTGGCGTTGGCGAGGCTACCATTACTGCCAAGACAACTGCTACTGATGAGTACAAGAGCGCAACTGCTACCCTGAAGATAACTGTAACTCCTGCCGACCAAGTGCTGAAAGTGACTGAAAACAACACCGAGGCTGTCTTGACACAAGATGAGGTTAATACTCACGGATATCTGACCGCTACAGATAACTGGCAGACTGGCGAGGATAAAGAATACGGAAAGGAGAAAGAATATGTTGGCTTATTCTTCAACATGAGTAGACCTAACAGAACACTGACTATCACAGAGAAGGGTGCCATTGCATTTGAAATCCTTGTTCAGAATAGTACAGCTAGAAGAACCTATACTTATAAAGTAAACGATGCTTCAGAGACAACTATCACCCACAATGGAGGTGGCGTAGAATCATCTGGCATCATCGAATGCACATCTGACCAAATCACCATCACTTTGGCAGGTACAGACGCATCGGTTTATCCTGTTGCCGTCAAGTTCTACACCGAGCTTCCCGTTTCTGTGACCATCAGCGATGCCAAGGCCGCTACACTCTATTATAGCGACAAGGCTCTGATTGTTCCATCTGGCGTGAAGGCTTACACTATAGGTCGTATCGATAGCAAGAATGTTGTGAAGAAGGGTACCGAATATGCTTCTGGCGAGACTATCCCCGCTGGTGAGGCAGTTGTGTTGGAAGGAACTCCTGATGTTTACTCATTCGTTATCGACAATGAGTCTACCGCAGTTCCATCTGATGGAAATCTCTTGAAGGGTACAGACGAGGCTGCCGAGACGACTGGTGGCGATAAGTATTACAAGCTGACCGTTAAGGACGACGTGGTAGGCTTCTACTATGGCGCAGAGGATGGTGCTGCCTTTACGAATGGCGCACACAAGGCTTACTTGGCAGTAATAGGTCAAACCGCCGCTAAGTTCTATCTCTTCAACGGCGAAGCTACTGGCATCAACACGATTGCCAAGGTTGCCGAGGACGGTGTGGTTTACAACTTGCAAGGTGTTCGCGTTGACACCCAGAACATGACGAAGGGCATCTACGTGGTGAACGGCAAGAAGGTTGTCATCAAATAATCGAAGGAAATAACATAATAAGAAACTCAAAAAAGTAAAGACAACATGAAAAAGTATATGAAGCCAGCCATTTCGATGGTAAACTATGATGAGTACATCATGGCAGCATTGAGTACACACGACGAGATTGGCGACGGCCAGCTCGGCAAGGAGACCTTCTTCGAGGAGGAGGATGCTCCCGCTACCCGTAGTAGCATCTGGGATGAATAATCTTCAGAATAGATATTAAGGGGAACCGTCCACTAAAGGTTCGCGCGTACATTAATAATATATATGTATAGCGTACCTTTAGTGGACTTTTTACTACATCACAAAAAACTATTCATTATGAGAAAGAAAACCATTTCTATTATTTACTTGTTAGCGATGGCACTTGCCACCGCTTGGGCACAAGCACCGAACAACAGTGGCACTTATTACAAGAATGCCAACGGCAAGAGCGGACAGGCGTTGAAGACCGCCTTGTACAACATCATCAAGACAACATCGAATACCGTTGTGGGGTATGACAATTTGAAAGAAGCGTATAAGAAGACGGACGTGCGCAACGACGGCTACCTCCGAGACTGGTATTCCAACAGTACCAATTATACCCCAGGCAGTGACTTTGGGACATATTCTGGAGAGGGCGATGCCTACAACCGTGAACACTTGGTGCCACAAAGTTGGTTTGGCGATGGTGAACCTGTGAAGAGCGACATCCACCATGTAGTGCCCTCAGACGGCTATGTGAATAACCGCCGTAGTAACTACCCTCTTGCAGAGGTGGGTACCGCCACCTACACCTCCAACAACGGCTATAGCAAGTTGGGCAAATGCAAGACGAGCGGCTACTCGGGTATTGTGTTTGAACCCAACAACGAGATAAAAGGTGATATTGCCCGTATCTATTTCTATATGGCAACCTGCTATGAGGACAAGATTTCCAGCTGGGCCAACAATGCCACGGCAAGCTATGTGTTTGACGGAAACACATATCCGGGGTTTACAGATTGGTATCTAACGATGTTGATGCGGTGGTCAAAGGAAGACCCTGTTGACGACGTGGAGATTGCCCGCAATAACACGATAGCTTCTTCTGCTGTGCAGAAACAGAATAACCGTAACCCATTTGTTGATTATCCAGGGTTGGAAGATTACATCTGGGGCAATAAGACTACCGAGCCATTCGTTTACGACAATTACGCTGGAGGAACCATATATGTTTCTGCTCCATCCTTCTCACCAGAACCTGGCACTTACTATACCGCACAGAACGTCACAATTACAAATAACACCGAAGGGGCAACAATATATTACGCATTTGGCAATGGTGAGTTTAGTGTTTACAATGGTGAAATCATACCTTTATCAACGACAACAACGCTGAAAGCGTACGCAGAAAAAGATGGCGAACAAAGTAGCACCGTCGTTGCCACGTACATCATTAGGGAAGATGTGATTCCTCCAACGGGAAACACCTTTGTCAAGGTAACATCCAATAACCAAATAGCCGTGGGTAACGAATATATCATTGTAAATGAGGGTAGCAAGAGAGCAGCTGGCAAGTTGAATTCAAAGAACTATCTTGAATTTGCGGATGTGGAAATCTACAACAATATCATTACACTTGACAACAATTCCACAGCCTTGGTATTTACTTTGGGTGGCTCATCAAATAGTTATTCTCTCAAGACAGGGAATCAATATCTCCACTCTACGGCAGCTAAATCTCTTTCATTGACATCAAACGAATCGCCCATCTGGTCAATCAGTGAGGGCGACAACGGATATGTGGTGAGTGGAAGCAGTACGGTTGGAACAATCCAATACAATGCAGGGGCTCCCCGATTCTTAAATTACACCTCAACCCAAGAACCTGCCGTGCTATATGTCAGGACTAATATCGACACTCGCAAGGATGCCAACATCAGCTATACGACAACAACGTATGAAGTGGTAGAGGAATCCGACTTCGAGGCTCCAACCCTAAACAACCCCAATAATCTGACAGGCATAACCTACACATCAAGCAACGAGGAGGTGGCTTTGGTCAATGAAAATACAGGGGCTGTTACCATCGGCACACCTGGCACTGCCACCATCACGGCAACGTTTGCTGGTAACGCCGACTACAAGGACGCAACCGCCTCCTATTCCATCACCGTGACTGCTAAACCTGACCCATCTGCTGCCGTGGAATATCTTGCCACATTTGACTTCACGACAAATGGCTATGGTATGACAGCTGTCAGTGGTGGTTCTGCTCCATATAACCCCAATCCTACCACCATCAGTGAAACAGACATTTCCCTCACCTTGAGTGGAAATAGTAACTCACGCTATTGGCAAAACACAAATAACTCAACCGAACTGCGTGTCTATAAAGCATGTACGATGACACTCTCCGTACCTGACAATGCCAAAATTACAAAAGTAGTATTCGCTGGCACGGAAGTTTCTGGCATCCTCAACAACGGATCAACACTCACCACTTGGACGGGCAGCGAACAAAGTGTCACGTTCTCCTTCTCTGCTACACAAAAGATTAACACCATCGATGTGACATACGAGGTGCCCCAAAGTAGTGAGAAATTATTGGGCGACGTAAATGGCGACGGTTTGGTGAACATCACGGACGTGGTGGCTTTAACGAATCATGTTCTGGGCAATACCCCCGAGGTATTCTATGAGGATGCTGCCGATGTCAACGAAAATGGTGAAATCAACATCACGGATGTCACGGCTCTCATCAATATCATCCTCAGTATTGAGTGATTGGAAATGCCTACAAATGAATAATAGTAAAAACATTTGGCTGTTTCGTGACAAATTGATAACTTTGCAGCCCGAAAAGGTAATCATTTATAATCAAACAATCACATAATTATGGCAGAAATGAATTTTGGTGGCGTGATTGAGACAGTAGTCACCAGTAAGGAGTTCTCTTTGGAAAAGGCTCGTGAAGTACTCAAGGATGAGACAATCGCAGTAATCGGCTATGGCATCCAAGGCCCTGGTCAGGCTTGCAACCTCCGTGACAATGGCTTCAATGTCATTGTGGGACAACGTGAAGGCAAGACCTACGAGAAATGCTTGGCAGACGGGTGGGTACCTGGCAAGACATTGTTCTCCATTGAGGAAGCCGTGCAGAGGGGTACCATCATTTGCATGTTGCTCTCTGACGCTGGGCAGATTGCCGTCTGGCCCAAGATCAAGCCCTTTCTGAAGGCTGGCAAGACCTTATATTATTCCCATGGCTTCGCCATCAACTGGAACGACCGCACGGGTGTTGTTCCTCCCGAGGACATTGATGTCATCCTCGTTGCACCAAAGGGTTCTGGCACGTCGTTGCGAACCATGTTCCAAGAGGGTCGCGGACTGAACTGCTCATACGCAGTCTACCAAGATGCCACGGGCAAGGCAGAAGAGAAAACCATCGCCTTTGGTATCGGCATTGGTGCTGGCTATCTGTTCAAAACTACCTTCGAGCGCGAGGCAACCTCCGACCTAACAGGTGAGCGTGGCTCATTGATGGGTGCCATTGAGGGACTATTGGAAGCGCAATACGAAGTGCTGCGCGAGAACGGACACTCACCATCAGAGGCTTTCAATGAAACCGTTGAGGAACTGACTCAGAGCCTTGGCCCGTTGTTTGGTGAGAAGGGTATGGACTGGATGTATGCTAACTGCTCCACCACCGCCCAACGTGGTGCCTTGGATTGGGCTCCCCGTTTCCGCGAAGCCATCAAGCCCGTGATGCAATGGCTTTACTTATCGGTCAAGACAGGCAAAGAGGCACAAATCTCCATCGATGCCAACTCCAAGCCCGACTATCGCGAAGGCTTGAACAAGGAGTTGGAGGCTATGCGCAATATGGAGATGTGGCGGGCTGGCGAGACCGTCCGCAAGCTCCGTCCAGAGAACAACTAATAGATTGAAGATCGAGAATTGAAGATTGAAGATTAACTGGTACAGCGTAATCTTCAATCTTCTTTTTTATCCTTTCATGATATAACTTCCATCAATATGGATGACTTCCTCCATGATAAGCTGTTGGAGAGCCTCATCCAATAGAGCATTTGGCAGATTGAGAGTCCGCAATTCCGTGATGAGATGGCTTTCTCCATCATCTAACAAGTCAAGTATTTGTTGTTTGGCATTTTCTATGTGGTTCTCCTTCGTTTTATTGCGTTTTCTCTCGATACATACGTCACATTGCCCACAATCACTCACTTTCTTTTCACCGAAATAGCTCAATAGTTGTTTGCTTCGACAAATAGTGTCGTCCGTAGCATACTGCTCGATGGCATGGATGCGCCGTGCAAACTGTTTCTTTCGTTCTTCATATACCCTTGAAGGGATGACTATACGTTCTTCTTCCTCTCGATTTTGAGTATAGGTGATAAGGGGTGTGTTGCGACGAGGTATAAAATGGATGATATGTTTCTGGCTCAATGCTTTCAGGTTGAGATACACCTGTTCGGGTGTGATTCCCGATTGCAAAGCTATAAGACTTTCGGTTATATACACATAATCGGTGAACAATCCGCCATAACACCGCAACAGGGCCGTGATGACCTTATCCTCATGGGGGGATGTCTCTTGGAGTCGATACAATTCATTACGCGACAATTGGAACATCACCCGCGCATTGGAATCTGGATTCGTCTCGTATCGGATATAGTCGGCATTTTCTAATATCTTCAAAGCCGAGTCAACAATGGTGGGGAAATGTCGGTATGTCATCGAAAACTTGTCGATGTCAAACTCAAAAGTATGTCCTACTCCACTTCCTGCACCTATCTGGAAGAAATAAGCGAGGTTGCTATATATTTGCTTGATGAGTTCCTTGTCGGGATAGTTGTCATCGATTCGCCTATCTAATTTTCTGTTGTCGGAATTGTTGTAAAGCAACACCGCATACGACTTCTTGCCATCCCTGCCCGCACGACCTGCCTCTTGGAAATACGCCTCGATGGAATCGGGGCAGTCGTAATGGATGACTAAACGCACGTCGGGCTTGTCGATGCCCATGCCAAAGGCATTGGTTGCCACAATGACACGTACCTCATCGTGAGTCCATGCCTGCTGCCGCTCGTCTTTGACAGACGGTTCCAGTCCTGCATGGAAGTGAGTTGCGGCAATGTCCTGCTGCATGAGGAGTTCGGCAATCTCTTTCGTGCGCTTCCTACTACGGGTGTACACGATGGCACTGCCCAACACAGAACGAAGGATATGGACGAGTTCCTCACGCTTGTCTTCCGTCTTGCGCACGATATATGCCACATTCTTGCGCTCGAAACTCATCATATAGACATTCTCCTCCTTGAAGGCGAGTTGCTTTTGAATATCTTTCACCACCTCGGGAGTAGCGGTGGCTGTCAGGGCGAGGACGGGAGCGTCGGGTTTGAGCTTTCGGATAGTGGCAATCTGGAGATAGGCAGGGCGAAAGTCATAACCCCATTGGCTGATGCAATGCGCCTCATCGACGGTGATGAAACTCACGTTTATATGTTTCAACTTGGCTTGGAAGAGGTCTGAAGAAAGTCTTTCAGGCGACACATACAACACCTTAACACCACCGAAGATGGCATTTTCCATTGTCACGATGATTTCATTGCGCGACATGCCTGAATAAATGGCGGCGGCGCGAATACCTTTCTCCAAAAGGTGATTTACCTGATCCTTCATCAAGGCGATGAGTGGGGAGATAACGATGCACACTCCTTCTTGTGCCAAGGCTGGCACTTGGAAGGTGATGCTCTTACCTCCACCCGTGGGCATCAGCCCCAAAGTGTCGCGTCCCGCCCCGATGCTTTCGATGATTTCACGTTGGATCCCCCTGAAGTCATCATAACCCCAGTACTCCTTGAGGATGTCAAGGTATTTGCCATCCATCATGCTTCCTCCTCAGAAGGACGGATGTCTTCGATGAGCAGTTGTACTTGGCTGCGCTTAAAGATATTCTCCTCAATGGAATAGGCGATGTCGAAACTGCGTTTGGACTTGATGTAACGTGCCGCCGCACTCTGCCCAAAGGCAATGCCATTCATCACCGTACTCGATTTCGAATCCACCAATTCCAACTTGATGTGCTCTTGCTCACGACCCACCACCTTGCTCGTGCCGTAGTCGTAAACGCCTGTAGTGCCGAAGATGGGCTTCTCGTTCTCCGGTCCGAAGGGCGCAAAACGTTTTAAGTCTGTCTGCAAACGTTTGGTAATGTCCTTGAAGTCAAGGAACGCCTCAATGTTTAAGAGCGACTCTGTTTGTTCGGGCTGGATGTGGTTCTCCACATATTCTTGAAAACGATTCCTAAATTTCTGGATGTCATTCCAACGGATAGTGAGACCCGCAGCATACGTATGCCCACCGAAATTCACCAAGAGGTCGTTGCAACTCTTAATGGCAGAATAGATGTCAAAGCCCGTTACACTTCGTGCGCTACCCGTGGCATAGTCACCATCGCGAGTAAGAACCACCGTGGGACGAGTATAAATTTCCGTCAGTCGTGATGCCACGATGCCAATGACACCCTTCTTCCAGTTCTCATCATAGAGGACAATGCTCGACATGTGACTTTGGCTCTCCAATTTCTCCACGATGTGGTTGGCTTCCTCCGTCATCTGCTTGTCAATGTCCTTACGTTGGTCATTGTATTCATCAATATGACGAGCAGCTTGGAGGGCGACGTTGTAGTCGCGTTCCACAAGTAAATCCACTGTTTCCTTGCCTTTCTCAATCCTTCCCGAGGCATTGATGCGTGGCCCTATCTTGAAGATAATGTCGCTCATGGCTATCTCCCTACCGTTAAGCCCACATATATCAATGATGGACTTCAGACCAATGCTGGGGGTCTGGTTAAGTTGTTTCAACCCGTGGAAAGCCAGGATGCGATTCTCGTCAGTTACAGGAACGAGGTCTGCCGCGATGCTTACGGCACAGAAGTCAAGCAGGGGGATAAGGCGCGAGAAAGGAATACCATTGTTCTTGGCAAAGGCTTGCATAAACTTAAAGCCCACCCCACATCCACATAGTTGCTTGAAAGGATAACTGTCATCAACCCTCTTGGGATTGAGGATTGCAACAGCGGGAGGCATTACATCATCGGGCACATGGTGGTCACAGATGATGAAATCGATACCAAACTCCTTGGCGAGAGAGATTTCCTCTATCGCCTTGATGCCACAATCCAAGATAATGATGAGTTTAACACCCGTTTCGGCAGCGTATTCCAATCCCTTCATGCTCACACCATATCCTTCGTCATAACGGTCGGGAATATAATAGTCAATGTTGGAATAGAACTGCTGTAAAAACTTATACACCAAAGCCACGGCGGTACAACCGTCAACATCATAGTCGCCATACACCAATATCCGCTCCTTGCGCCCCATGGCATCGTTAAGTCTGTCAACGGCCACGTCCATGTCCTTCATCAAGAATGGGTTAATGAGGTCTGCCAACTGGGGACGGAAGAAACGCTTAGCGGCACTCTCCGTATGGATGCCCCTTCGTATGAGCAGACGGGCGAGGACAGGGCTGATGCTCAACTTCTCGCCAAGTTCCTTAGCCGCTTCCTTTTCTTCTGGTGTAGGTGGTTCGTAATTCCATTTAAATTGCATTTATATTTGTATTTATTCCTTCTTTTCAACCGTCAAAAGCCTACTTAGGCAATTTAACGTGGTAAAGTTACGAATAAAAAACAGAAAAACGGAACATACTGTATGAATTTTAACAGTTATGCTCCGTTTTACTCTTTTTTAGCAAATAAATGCAACGGAATTACTCAAATAGTTACCGTTTCATCACTCACAATCCTAACTTCTTGCGGATGTCGGCAGGGATAGCGTTCTTATTGATGAGGAAGTCCATCGTGTTGGCAGCGATGAAAGCCTTGGTCATGTACCATATACCCTTGTATTTGCCAGTCTCACCCCACGAGTTCTTCACCATATAATACTCCTTACCATTCTGGTCCTTGGCGATCCCATAGATAAGCATACCATGGTCATCGGTCAATTCCCAGTTGTCATAACGTTCCTGACGCATCTCCTGCGTGGGAACAACCTCCGGAACGGTACAGCCAAGAGAGTCGATGATGTTGCGTTTCTTGTCGGCAGTCAGTTTCAGCCAACGAGCCATGTCGCTGCCAGCGAGACTCTCTGCTTTTTTCGTGTCAACGGCGTAAGCGAGGCCATTGCGGGTGAACCCCTCTTCAGAGACATCACCACCCCAAGCGATGGTATAGCCCTCGTTGACGGCATTGTCGATGACTGCCATCATCTCGTCCATTGGGAGGTTGTACGACTGTGGGAAACGCCAGTTGTCCTGCACTTCCACAGCAAACGTCGTATAGAAGGGATGATGCGTGTAACTGGTGATCGATACATAGTCATTGAGGTTGATACCAAGGCTATTGACAAAGCTCTTCGGTGTGTATTCCTTGCCTTCATAGGTGAATTTGTCAGGACACTTGCCCAAGTAAGCGTCGAGTATGCCCTGCAACCCCACCTTCCACTGGTTGGAAATCTTCTTTGCCTTGTTCTTGGCAACGGCATCCACGTAGGGTTCCAGCACGGAGAAGAACTCACCAAAGTTGTTCAGCGAGTCGCCATACAATGAGCCGGGGAATGGCATGGCATCTTCTGGACAAATACCATATTGTTTCATCGTGGCGAGAACGTCCTCTGCCGACCCACCCTGCGCAAACTGGCAGTCGCCGTGGAAGCGCACCACTTGGATGGCACGGTCCATATAGGTCTTGTTCTCCACGTATGATTCGCAGAGGTCATACGTCTTTCCAGTCGCCTTGAGAATCTCTGCCTCAAAGAAAGAAAGGGTGGAATAGTTCCAACAGGTTCCCGAGCGGTTTTGGTCCTTGATGCTTGTGATGGGGTTTTCCTTGATGATAGTAAACTCGGGGGCGTTGCTCTTCTTGGCAGCAGCCTTCTTCTTCGCTGCGCTGGCATTAAGTGTCAAGCCAGCCAGCAACATGATAAATAAAGTTTTCTTCATTGTAATACTGTTATGTTATAGATGTTTATGATGTTTATTGATTGTCTTTCATGAATTCCTCCACATCCTTAGGATGGTAAGGGATGCGATGCTCGCCAAGGAAGCGGCAACCATCCTTGGTGATGAGGATGTCGTCTTCGATGCGCACACCGCCGAAATCCTTATAGGTCTCCAATAGGTCAAAGTTAAGGAACTCGACACAATGACCACTCTTGCGCCAGTCATCGATGAGGGCAGGAATGAAGTAGATGCCTGGCTCATCGGTCACCACGAAGCCCTCTTCAAGCCGTCTGCCCATGCGGAGGCAGTTGGTGCCGAACTGGTCGAGGATGGGGCGTGTCTCCTCATCGAATCCTACGTTGATTTGGTCGAGGTCTTCCATGTCGTGAACATCCATTCCCATCATGTGTCCCAAGCCATGCGGCAGGAACATGGCATGTGCCCCAGCACATACAGCCTCCTCGGTGTCGCCCTTCATCAGCCCTAACTCTTTCAGGCGATTGGTCATGTGCCGTGCCACGGCAAAGTGACAATCCATGTATTTCACGCCAGGTCGTGCCTCGTTGAGAACCAAGTCGTGGCATTCCTCCACGATGGTATAGATGTCCAATTGCCGCTGGGTGTACTTGCCATTTACGGGCATAGTGCGCGTGTTGTCAGAACAGTAGTTGTTAATGGTCTCCGCCCCCGCGTCGCAGATGACCAACCGTCCTGCCTCAAGGGGAACGAGCGACGGACTACCATGCATAATCTCACCATGTTGGGAGAATATCGTGGGGAAGCTATGGTGTGCGCCGTATGAGAGGGCGATGCCGTCCACCTGCCCCGAAATGTATTTCTCCGTCACGCCTGGACGAATGAGTTTCATCGCCGTGGTGTGCATGAGGTAGCCAATCTCTGCCGCTTGTTCCATCTCGGCAATCTCTTCAGCCGACTTGGTGGAACGCATCTTAACGACTGCCTTGATTAATGCCATCGATGCCGACTCCTTCTGCTGGTTGGGATGGATGCCAAGCAAGTCGAAGATTTGCAATTTGATGTCATATCGATAAGGTGGAAGGAAATGGATGGTACGCTTCTGGCGTAATGCCTCGTTGCAAATGGTGCGGAGAGCGGACATCGATGCCGATTGTGAGACACCCACCTCGGCGGCAAGGTCGTTCACACTATCCACCGACCCATACCATACAATGTCCTCAATATCAATGTCATCGCCAACGAGGGTTTCCGTGTCATTATCAATGTCGATGACCCCCACGAGCCCATCCCGCTGCTGTCCGAAATAATAGAGGAACGTGGAGTCCTGGCGGAAGGGGTAATACGTGTTGGCGGGATAATTACATGGCGACTCATTATTGCCAAAGAGCAAGATAATGCCGTCGCCCACGAGTTTCTTCAATTGCGCCCGTCTGCTGATATATGTCTCTTTGCTAAACATGATTGTTAATAGTTAGATGTTTGATTGCAAAGATAATCATTTTATATTGAAAACCAATCTGTTTACAAAAAAAGTTAAACAACTACAACCATTTAGTACTTGTATGGAGTAATCAGATGATATGTCCTGAACGTCGGGAACAATGGTTTGTCGGGAATAAAGAGTGCCTTTATCGGGTATAGAAGCATCAGATGGAGGGAACAAATGCCGCCTTTATGACTTTGCGCCTATAGCCGAAAGGGTTTGCGCCTATAGCCGAAAGGGTTTGCGGCTATAGCCAAAATAAAACGGTATAATGATGGGTCTATAAGCTTTTAGTAATAATACGTGAATTCAACGTAAGGTTTAGACAATCACTTTGTTTTTATCAATGATTTCAATGTCATGGATGGTTTCTTCGGCAAGAGGTTGTAAGCAACAAGTCCCTCAAGAAGGTTTGTCACGAAGTTGTCGACGGAAGGGTGTCTAGTATGCTCAATCTGGCAGACGTTTTTCAGCTCGTCGTTGACTATCTCTATGACGGAGCGTTTCCTGAGGAATTTGATGGTTTTAGTCCTATTCTGTCAAGGGAAGAATCAATGTCGATTTATCTTTGATGATCAGGGGTGTTTCTGAAGTTAAATCGTAGAATGATTAATCGTTACATGTACCCCAACCAGCGGAGGATGTCATTGAGGTTGGCTACTACCATGAGTAGGAGCAGGATGCCGATGCCGATATATTCCGCCACCACCATGAACTTATCGCTGGGTTTGCGTCCTGTAATGATCTCATAGAAGAGGAAGAGGACATGACCGCCGTCGAGTGCGGGGATGGGCAGGATGTTCATGAAGGCGAGGATGATGCTCAAGAATGCGGTCATAAGCCAGAACATGTGCCAGTCCCATACGGGTGGGAAGAGGCTGCCGATGGCACCAAAGCCCCCGAGTGACTTTGCCCCGTCAGAGGTGAATACATATTTCAAGTCTCCTACATAGCCTGCTAAAACGTTCCATCCATATTTGATGCCAGCGGGGAAACTCTCGAAGAAGCCGTAAGACACTTTCGTCGGTTCATAATAAGAATAGATAGACGACATGCCGACACCTAAAGTCAAGTCTGGATTGAGTACTACCGATAAGGTGTCGGGTGTACCCGTGTCTTTTCTCATCACAACGATGGAAGCCGTGCGTAGTTGTAGGCTATCCTCGGCACTCCGTGCAATGGTCATTTGGTCTGCCAACCTTCCCACCACATCGGTAAATTCATTCCAAGAATCAACGGTTGAGTCATTGACAGCCAAGATCCTGTCGCCTTTCTTCAATTTGATACTTTCAGCTGGAGAACCTTTTATGATGGTATCAATCTCTGCGGGGACGAATGGTCGCACGAAGTTGGGTGTTGCCTTGAGCATCCCCAAGAGGTTGATGTCGCCAGGTAAAGCGATGGACATGGGTTTGCCGTCTCGGATAATATCCACACGTGTAGCCTTAGAGATTTCTCGGAAGAGGTCTGCCGAGAATCCCTTGAAAGCCCCTTTCTCCGTACCGATGAGGATGTCATGGTCTTGGAAACCGTAGCTCTTTGCCTCTTGGTTGAACTTCATTCCCATCTTCATGTCCTTCACGGCAATATAGGAGTCGCCCCAATGGAATAACACCATTGAATAGATGAACAAAGCCAATAGGAAGTTGACCAACACGCCGCCTATCATAATCAATAGGCGTTGCCAAGCTGGTTTGGCGCGAAACTCCCATGGCTGTTCAGGCTGTTTCATCTGCTCTGTGTCAAGGCTTTCGTCTATCATGCCCGCTATTTTGCAGTAGCCACCCAAAGGTAGCCAGCCGATGCCATACGTCGTCTCGCTCTTCTTGGGCTTGAACTCAAAGAGATGGAACCACGGGTCGAAGAAGAGATAGAATTTCTCCACGCGGACACCGAATAACTTGGAAAAAAAGAAATGCCCACCCTCGTGCAACAATACGAGCAACGAGATGGCGAGCATGAATTGTAATAGTCTAATCAGAAATACTTCCATGTCTTGTTATTTGATATAGGTGGCAAAGGTAAGCATTTTTTTTGACAATTCGTATTATTTGGAGTTAATAAGTATGAATGAGACGCAAGAGAGAGCCGCACAACGGCACGGCTCTCTCTTGATTGATATGTGGTGGAATGGATTAGAAATCATCCCAAACACCACGTTTGGCCTCGGGAGGAGGTCCATCGCCTCCCGTTTCGCCTCCCCAATGGATTACCTCGTCACCACCATTACCATGGTTGGGGTCACTTAATGTATCACCTAACACTCCATAGCGTGTGTTGAAAGCCTTGTTCTTGGCTTGTGGCTTAATATATTTTTTCATGTTCTTTTCCTTGTCTATGTGAAAAAATTATTTTACTACACGCTTCTTACCATTCTGGATATAAACACCATGACGTGGAGTGGAAACACGACGACCTTGCAGGTCGTAGTAGTCACCTTGTGCATCGTCACCATTCACGCTATCGATGCCATCTACGAATCCGCCGTCCTCGCTGACAATCTGCTCGTCATCATCATAGACTTTGACGTCGTAACCCATCAGCATAGCACGTACTTGATTGGCAGTGAACTCTGGATCAGGATAATTTGGATCAGGTTCATTATTCTCCTTCACATGGAAATAAACACGTAGACCCTTCGTTGCCTGTGGTTTCACGGTTACGCGCCAGAATACATTCTGTGCGATATAGAAGTCACCGATGGCAATCTCACCAGGATTGTACATACCAATCATCTCCACATACGTATTCTCTGTATAAGGTTTCGCTGCTGGGTTAATCTGTACGCGGTTGTCGCTCCATGGATTAGCAACAGCATTTGCCACTTGGATAATGTATGGTTTGTTGATGACAATGGTCTCATCCGCAAGTGAAGAAAGGTCAGAGGGATCATCTTCACCCGTCACGTCTTCAGTAAACTTAGGACGTTGGAAGTCAATGATGTTGTTGTTTTCAGAGTCTTGTGACTCATTCTTGCTCACTTGCTGGCGAATGTCCCAACCATCAGGCAATGGCTTGTTGTATGGCAATACGATTGTACCCCAAGTCTTAGCCTCAGTCGTGTTGGTGATTTTGCGGGAGACGTGTGCATTGGCGTAGCACTTCTCGAGATCCCAGTCTTGGTTCTCGTTCACGCTCGTTGGGATAGGACCTTGCCAGAGTTGTGCCTCGGCGAAGCTTGCCCAAGTGTAGTACGACTTACTCTCTGCATCGATGGTGATGGTCACGTCGCTACCCTTTGCCACCACGAATGGAATGTATTCCCATTGCCAGCCATAGTTGTTGCCAGCGGTATAGTTCGTTGTTCCATCTGCTGCAATACCATAACCAGTATCACCATTATAATGGTCAGGACTCCAAGAGCGTGGCACGGCGATGGTCACGTCGCCCTTTGAGAAGCTCGTGCTGTCTTTGATGAAACTGTAGTTGCTGTAAGCACTTGTACTATTCGCAACAGGAGTGAATGTACCTACGTTTGCACCAGAAACCTTGATGTCGCACTTGGTAACACCACCAGAGCGGCGGGCTGCAATCTTGAACATATACAGACCTTTCTCAAGTGTCACAGTCTTCGAGATGTTGAATTTCCAACCTTCATCATCATAACATGCTTCGGGTTCAATCTTGGTAACACCATCTTTGTACATTTGGTTTGTGCTGGAAGCAATGGCTTTCGACCCTGTGCCCACTGTCCATGATGTCAATTCACCAAGGTTGCTGGTGAGGTCAACATCGTAGTAGTTGGTTGCACCCGTGCCAAACAGACCATCTGCCAATGTGCGTACCGCCCACGACTTGTCACGGGCATTCTCCATGGTGGTGTTTGCATCAACGGGCGATTCCAGCATTACGTTGTAGTCATCGTATGAGATGTTCTCCGTACTTCCAGCATAGTCATCGCTGGCAATCGTCACACCCATCACGTATGGGAACGAGTTGGCAACGGCATTGGCAGCAGCCAACTGGTCAAACCAATAGGTAGCAGCCTCATAGTCGTTTTGTGCCACATGCAAGTCTCTTAATGCCTTGTTGTATTTCAACTCGTTCTTCTGAGCCGTGGTAAGACCACTCAGCACCTCACTGTCCACGCCCAATTCGCTATCAGCGATGGCTGTTGTTGGGTCGTAGTCATTGAGATAGTTGGCAAGAGCCACACCGTACTTACTGTCCTGTGGGCTGGTGAAGTTGTCGAAATCAGCTTGTGCCAATTCCACCCGCTTTGCCCATTCGTCTGATAACTCATCCACGATGTTAGGTGAGATGTAGAACAACTCGAAGTTGTCGAGTACAGCCCAGGAGTGTTCACGTAAGTCTGCAGAGTTGTCGCGCACACCGACGGTGACATCCTCTGAGCCATCCGTTGCCGTTACACCGAACATTACCGTGTTGCCATCGTAATGATGTACCACAGGCATGTAGTTTACGTAGTTAACAGGTACAGCACCATAGACAGTGTTGATAGTAATATCATTTGGATAAAGACCCTCGACAAGTCCTGTCTGGTCAGCTTCTTTATAGAGTGAGAAGAGCGGCATAGAGCGGTCGGTATCGATGATGACCCGTTGCTCCATCCTTGTGTAAGTCACTTCCTGTGTGATGGGGTTGCCCTCGTCATCATATTCGCCCGTCTCCTCTACTACGGTGTATTCCACGGGTACTTCTTCCATGTGTGTGCCGCTGGCGTAAATCTCGGCAGTGATATCCTCGTTTCCGAGAGCCCTCTCGGGTGCTGAAGAAGATACTGTGAGTTGGCGGTAGCTACCTGTGGCGGTGAACTTGTACACACCGGCGGGAAGTCCTGTGACAGTCTGGAACGAGTTGTAGTTGCCCGTGATGGCACCGGGATTTCCGTGCATCTCATAGAACTCAACGTAATGGTTCACGTATGTGGTAGTGACATCTGCATATCCGCTGTTCACATATGCCGCAAATTGATCCGTGTTACAGTTGTGCGGACGTGTACTTCCATTGGCAGTCCATCCGTCGGGGTTGTTGTAATCGAAGCTGGGGTTATAGAGGAATACGTCAGTAATGTTCAAAGCCTTACCCTCGTTCACAGTGATGGCACCAATAAACTCACGTGTGGCTGCCTTGATTTCATCCAGGGCTTGCTTGTAAAGTCCCGATGTCTTGATGTTGTCGGCAATCCAATGTGTGTTGTCATCCCAGGAATCGACGATTTCCTGCTGCGTGTCTAATGTGCCGTCGGTGCCGCTTGCCAAGGCGATGGCATGTTTCAATGTCGCCTTGCAGTTGTCGAGAGCCGTCTGGAGGTTGGCAACGGCAGTGGCATTGTTCTCATAGATATCGCCTTGCAGATTGGCAAACGTCTCAGCACGTAGCAAGGCGCGGCGTGTGTAGACGTAAGAGGCGGCATTAGAAGCAGCCATGTCAATCTTCGTCTGCATCACGAGCATTGCCTTGCGGTAGTCTGCCGTGGAGAGTACTGCACCGTGCATGAGGTTGTAGTAATTCACCAAGCCGATGGCGGTGGAAGCGGAAGAGGCAGTCACGCTCTCTGCCGTTCCATCATTGTCATAGTCATAGACATAACTTTGGCGTTGGTCGTAAGTGTTCTCGGTGTTCTTCGTTTGGAACATCTCAGCAACGTTCTTCTCCCAATAGGTATGTCCGTTGTAATCCAAGTCTGTGAATATTTGGTAACCTGGGACTTCGCTGATAGGTGAGCCATAGTATGCCTTGTCTATCTCCTCGATCTTTTCGCGCAGCTTGTCGGCAAGGAGGAGCAAGCCCTCTGCCAATGCCTCCTTGCTGCCAAGGAGTTGCACGTCGGCAACGGAAGCCCATGACGTTACATTGTCTTTCTCAAAGGCGATGCGGATCTCATAGTTTCCAGCTGTGGTGACAGTGAATGGCACATAACGCCACTCCCAACCATTGCTGCCAGCATTGTAGTTAGCCTCGCCGGTGGTGGCG
Source organism: Prevotella sp. (assembly GCA_017548525.1). Classification (GTDB taxonomy): domain Bacteria; phylum Bacteroidota; class Bacteroidia; order Bacteroidales; family Bacteroidaceae; genus Prevotella. The sequence continues at coordinate 4,007 of JAFYZV010000053.1, read as the reverse complement.
ATACCTGGTGTTCCGCCTCCGAGAGTTGGGAGGTGAACCGTCTTGTTACCGAAGGTGACGGTAAGTTGCTGGATGTTGTCAACCAGTCCAGCGCGGCCAGCCACTTTCAGCACATACTCGCCAGCGGGCAATGCCACGGTCTGCGACATATACCAGAAGGTACCATCGCCATACCTGTCATAATAATCCGTTGCACCTTCGCCAGTCGTGCCGTCCCAATGTTGGCCAGAAGCAGTGTTGAACTGTTGGACCGTCCATCCCTTGAGGTAAACCTCTGTACAGTCGCCATACTTGTCATCACCACCATCCTGTGCCGTGTTGACGGCAGTCTCCGTGGCAACGACGAGGGCCTTGATGGCATCGGGCACCTGTCCCATGGAGATGGTGCTATACCCCGTGACATCCACGCCGACGGCAATGGCTGCCTCATACACACCCACGAAGCGGTCGTACCAATATTTCGAAGCCTTAAACGCATTCAAGGCGGGACGCAAGGCATCTAATACAGCATAGTATTGGTATGGCGTCGTGAATCCACTGGCATCCACCGAGACGGCAGCATCCAAGGCTTGGCGTTCCGTGCTGAACGTTGGGACGTTTGCATATTCGGCACTTTGCAATACTGCCGCTGCCTCTGCACTGCGGCTTTCAAACTCAAGTGCCAATGCCTCCGCCAACGTGCAATCCAACTTATACAGTTTCATGTTGTCGAAACTGGTCCAGTCGCGGTCGGTAGTCGTCTCTTTTTTGATACCAACGCGCAGCAATCCACTATTGGTCACTTCGACAATCATGGAATTATCGGTGTAATATCCTGACTCAAATGCCGTGTGTGCCTCTGCCATGGTGTTGGGGACAGTGGGCAAGATAGACGTGCCAGATCCACTTCCTGCCGTTAGGTCAAAGATGGAGAGCAGCGAGTTCTTTCCTTCAGTATAGCTGTTGTCCAAGTCATCACCAACGCGCGCAAACAAATATGAATTGAGATTCTCGTTTCCGATGACACGCACATTACGGGCAACGTCTCCAGGTCCGTGATCACCGCCATCGGCTGTTGCGCGGTTGTTGCGATAGAATCCCTGCACGGAGATTTTGTATACGCCAGGTTCCAAGCCCGACACGTCTTGGTACATGTCAAATGTCGTGGCGAAGTTCTCGGCGACCGTTTCCGTGGCGGCGGTGAAATTGTCGCCTTGGGCAGTCGTCCATCCGTCGGTTCCATCGAATGTCGGGTTCACCAGCAAATTGGTTACGTTGGTGGTGGGGATGTCTGGTCCAAGGTATTCCAGTCTCACCTTGTCAACGACCAGCCAGTTGCCGGCGATGGTCTTGTCAACCTTGAGACCAATTTTCAGTTGCCCGTTCATGCCCACCGTTCCTTCCACGTACTGCTCTGGGTATTTGCCGTTGAAGAAATAGTATGCGGCACCATTCTGTCCATTGGGGATGTAGACCTCTGCCTGGTTGTATTCATTGCCACCAAGGGCTGATGCCGATGCGCCAACGCCAATCGATTGCAAGTCGGTGGTCGTTGTCTCTGTGGTGGTCATGTAGATCTTGGCGCGGGGGTCAAACGTGCCACCCGTATAGCGGGCGTATGCACCATCGGCAGCACCATCGCGGTAGAAGCCCGTGACATAGAAGCGGTATTTGCCCTCGGGCAAGCCGCTGAAAGTCATGTTGGCATCCCACTTGCGGTCTGCGGTGTTTGTCCATCCTTGAGCGTTGCGGTCTCTTAATGTGCCACCATCATCCACGCCTTCCAATTGACCAGCGTCAAGATTCCTAAACGCAAATGGGTCATCGGTGCTGTAGCAACGGGTGTAATAGGCAGTATGGTTGTTGGGAATCTTGTAGCTGATATCGAGCGGGTTTTGCTCGGTGACAGGCTCGCCGTTGATGCCCACCATGCTTTCCAACATGGCATCGCGCTCGGCTTTGGTATAGAGCTTCCATTGGCTGTAGCCCTCTGGATAATTGCTACCTGTAGCAAGTGTAGACTTGTTGATGTATTTGCCGTCATTGGTGAAAAGCAAGTACTTTTCTGCGCCTTCGATGAACTTCAAATAATATGCATTGTCGACTCCTTCCACGGGGACAAACTCGTAAGAAACGGCAAGGTCGCTGTTGGCTCCCTTGTCGCAATAGCCGTCAGAGCCTAAATAACCCAAGCCCGTGGCGATGCGGTATTTGCCGTCGGTCTCCTCAAGCGTCATCTCCAAGCCCGCCTCGTCTTGCAAGGCATGGTAGCCCCATTGGTCACCGTGGCCGATGAACATCTTGGCTCCCACATTATATAAATAATATTTGCCGCCGTCAGCAGGTCCGTGGTATGGACCGCGGTATTCGAGACGGAATTTGTCACATACAAGCCAGTTGTTGGCGATGGTATTATCCACTTTCACACCGAATGTCATTACCCCTGTGTTGTCAACCACTCCATCTACATATTGCTCCGGATATTTGTTGTTATAGAAATAATAGGCGGCAGCTTCTTGGTTGTTAGGGTATCTATAATTGCCATCCACAGTCTCACCACCACCAAGGGCTGTTTCAGATGCACCTACGGCAATAGACTGTAAGTCTGTAGTTTTGCTTGTGCCTGCCGACATGTATATTTTTGCACGTGCATCGAATGTGCCAGCATCATAGTTGGTCTTTCTATCAGCAGAACCTCCGTCCCTATAATAGCCAGTCACGTAGAAACGATATTTGCCTTGGGGCAGTCCTGTGAGAGTCATTTTTGCATCCCATGAAATGTCAGCAGCCCCCGTCCAAGCTTGTGCGTTGGCATCACGGAATGCACTGCCAGCATCAACACCACCACTTACATTTCCAATACCTGATAAAGACCCAAATCCGAATGGGTCTGCATTAGAATAAGGACTTCTGAACCATGATGTGCGATTGTTTTCAATCTTGTAGGTGATGTCGTAAGGATTAGTGTCGGAAGCCTCAACTTGCGAGAGCTTCTGGTCACGTTCAGCTTTGGTGATGAGCATCCATTTGAGACCATCAGCAGACCATGTGCTTCCAGCATTCGTTGTGTTTACCTTGTTGAAGGTGCCATCTCCCGTATCCGTTATCATAAGATACTTGGTGACATTGCTTTCAACAAATGTTAAGTAATAGACTCCTGTGGAGGCTTCCACGAATGTAAGCCCCCAAGCATCGGCATCTGTGTAATAGTTACTTCCGAAGTAGTATTTGCCATTACCTGAATTCACGTTGGTTTTGATGTTGTAAACACCGTTTCCCAGTGATTCCAAGGTAACCAATATACCTGCTTCGTCCATGATTGCTCTTGTACCCCAGTTGGCACCGTGAGCAAGAAACTTTTGTGCGCCCACATTGTAGAGGTAGTATTGTCCTCCATCGGTGGGTGCGCTTCCCGTCCAGTCGGTGGCGAGCGATGGGAATGCCCATAGGCAAGCCATGAGGGTCAGGAAGACCTTTAGATGGTTCTTGGTTTTCATGTTTTTAAAATATGATTGATTAAACTTAATAATGATGATATGCAATAGAAATAGGAAGAGACAATGTCTCTTTTTGAGAGAGTAATGAACGGATTAATATACTACAACTTGCAAAGATAGAGAAATTTTTCCTTTCCTTGCCATTTTTTAACAATAAAAATCGTTAAAGGATGATTTTAATTATTTGTGGAGGGTAACAATATTGAATAGAAAAGCAAGGGTGATTATCATCTTGGAATACACTATAAGAAATTGGTTTTTGTAATTATTATTCACAAATAATTCCCTCATAAAGGCCTCTTTTCCCATCGACCTTGGCTTTGGGCGGAAAAAACGCCCGTTTTTGCACATTTTGTAAACTGTTGAATACCAACAACTTGCATTTTCTTTGTGGTGTTTGCCGCCGATAAATGTGGCAATTTAACATTCTTTGGGCGGCATCCGCGCCCGAAAAACGCCCCATCCATTAAGGGTAAATTTAGCCTCTGTAACCGACTAATGCCGCACAAAAAATGTTAAATTGTGGCATTT
>JAFYZV010000052.1 GCA_017548525.1 Prevotella sp. | reverse complement strand
TCGCCTTAATTCTATCTTCATTATATTGTTTTTTTACGATTTCTGACTTCGAAGTTACAAAAAGGCACACGAAAAAGCCTCGGCGAAACCAAGAAAAAGGTCGCCGAGGGCAAAAGTCTGAAACTTGTTTCAGTGTTTTGATGTAAAATGTTATTTTTCTGCTCCGAAAGAGGTTTTTTTGCTGTCGTGAAACAACAAGTCCTTGCGGATTCGGGAGAGCATCTGTGGCGTGACGTTGAGGAACGAGGCGATGTCTTGTAAGTCGAGGTACTCCACGATGCCTGGACAACGCTGCATCAGTAGGTCGTAACGCTCGCGGACCGTGGCGCAGTGGAGGTCGAGATAACGAGAACGGAACTGGAAAAGGATGTGTTCGGCAATGATGGCACGCAACTTCATCGTCTCCTTGTCTTGTTCGAAGAATTGCTCCAGTTGCTGACCCGTGACCCTGAACACGCGGCTGGGCATCATCGCCTCGATGGTGGTTTGCGACGGACGGTCATAGAGGAACGTCGGGTAGTCAACCACAAACTCGCCCTCAAACGAGAACCACGTAATATGTTCCTTGTCGTCGCTGAAGCCGTGCGTCACGTACTTAAAGCATCCCTTGGTGACGAAGGCCAGCCACCGCGCTGGGTTGCCCTCCCGTTCTAACTGGTCGCCCTTGCGGTAGGTGACCGCCTCGCCCTCTCGCTCACAGAACTCTCGTAGCGTCTGTAGGTCTAAGTTGTTATTGCTGAATTTCTGTTCCATGTTTTATTTGTGGATAGGTAGCAAACTTCAGTTCACAAAGAAACAAACAATCTTTGAATTATCAAAGTATTTGAAATACTTTTTTAATTCTCATATTGTTGTTGGTAATAATCTGCCCCTGTTCTTATCTTGAAGAGGGGCGGTTTTTGTTTTTTTGATGTAGTTTTTAACTCCTAACGATGGGTTTATCAATAATTCTTCGTATATTTGAGCCGTCTAACTGAATCTATTCACTTAAATAATTAAGACATGAGCGACTTTGATGAATTATTGAAAGGTATCAAAGATGGGTTGGGAGAACTCGCAGAGGAAGCCCAAAAGAAGTACAATGACTTGGCCAATTATCTTGACACACACGATGCCAATGAGATTAAGCGCGACTTGATAGACATGGCAGACAAGACCGCCGCCGATGCCAAAGAACAGTTCGAGAAAACAAAGAACGAACTGAAGGAGATAGATATGAACGAGAAGCTGGCTGATGTCAGGGAAGATTTCCAAGAGGGCGTTAGCAAGGCAAAGGAAACCATCGGCGATGGCATCGAGAAAGTCAAGGAGGAATTGCAAGAGATGAACGTCGAGGAGAAGATTGCCGATGTCAAGGAAGACATCCAAGAGGGTATCGGCAAGGCCAAGGAGGTGCTTGGCGAAGGTCTCGATGTCGTGCAAAAGCAATTTTCCGAGCTCAGAAAGAGATTCAACCTGTAATGTGATGGTAAGGTTTTTATCCATCATGGCCATGGCTCTCGTCATGGCTATAGGAGTTTATGCCCAGTCTGGAACGACATCGTATGACATAGGGATGCCTATTGGATGGGCGACCGTCGGCGGAAACGTAACGGGTGGCTCGGGTGGTGAGACGGTCACGGTGACGACGTTCCAAGAGTTTGACAATGCCATGCTCCGTGTCAACGGGAAGAAAGACACGGAGGTGAAGCGCATCATCTATGTCAAGGGCGATATTTTCTTCTCCACGCTCATTACCTATAATGGTGTCAAGAACAAGACAATCATTGGTTTGCCTGGCGCATCTTTCGTGAACATGGACCAAACCAAGAAGAACTCTGGCATCTTGAAATTCACCAACAACTGCCAGAACATCATCCTCCGAAACATGACTTTCAAGGGACCAGGAGCATACGACGTGGATGGCAACGACAACCTGCTCATCCAAGAGGGACATTATTTCTGGGTGGATCATTGTGATTTCCAAGACGGAGTGGATGGAAACTTCGACATCAACAATGGCTCCGACCATATCGCCGTTACGTGGTGTCGCTTCCGTTATTTGTTGGAACCGAAAGCGGGAGGGTCAGGCGGTGCCAATGACCATCGCTATTCCAACCTCATAGGGAGTAGCGACAGCAGCACGAAAGACCCGGGACACCTAAATGTGACTTTTGCCAATTGTTGGTGGGATGTGGGTTGCATGGAAAGATGTCCAAGGGTGCGGTTCGGTAAGGTACACGTCTTGAACTGTCTCTTCACCAATGAGGGCTACAATTATTGTTTCGGCACGGGCATCGAGAGTAATATCTACGTGGAGAAATGCCACATCTGCGAGGGGACAAGCGTCTATAAGAACCCTGGGAAGAGTGGTACGACGTACAATATCACCATTACCGATTGTATAGGAGCCAATGATGTGAGGGAACGTGTTGGCACAAACGACTATTTTATTCCTTCCAACTTCTACGCCTATACGTCGATGGACAAGGCGTTGGTCAAGGAAGTGGTGGGCGATGAGCAAACAGGAGCGGGAGCGACATTGGATGTCCACGATGGGCAAGGGGAATCATCATCCATCGAATTGCCCTCACAAACCCTTCACACGGAATACTTTGATGCCGCTGGCATTCAACAGAGTCGACTGAAACGTGGCTTTAACATCTTGCGAAAGTCTGAATCGGATGGTAGCGTCCGTGTCATTAAGATGTTAGGGTTATAAGTAACTATTACAAATCTATTGTGCATATCTCATCGCATTCGAGGGAGCGGAAGGATGCTTTCTCGGGATGTGATGTGTGTATTGTAGGGAACAAATGCCGCTTTCGCAACTTTGCGGCTATAGCCAAAAGGGTTTGCGACTATAGGCAAAAGGGTTTGCGGCTATAGCCAAAATAAAATGAAGATGAAAGATATGATGTTGTGAATTTGTCAATTGACAATGGTATATCGAGCAAACTTGAGGAGCAATTGCTTGATTCCCACGTTCTGGAATGACACTGTTGCTTTGGTTTCATCGCCACTTCCTTCCACTTTGATGACCGTACCAATGCCAAAACGTTGGTGCTCGATGACACAGCCTTCATGGAGCGGTTGGGAGGATGGGGTGGGGGGAGTTGCCCTGCCACCATTGGCGATGGCATCGTTCACCTTCCGCAGGTTGCCCCCTTGTGCCTGTAGCAGTCGTTTGAAGGATGGAGAGAACGGGTCATTGGCGTTCTCCTTGGGACGAGGGGAGGTGATTTTGGGTTTCGGGTCGGCACGGAATTGGCTTGCCACGGGGTTGCTGTTTTGCATCCATCGACTTCCTTGGCGGTAGTCGTCACCCAGTCCGTAGGTGGAGCCGTATGGCTTGTTGGGTTGGTAGCCGCCGCTCCGTGCGCCTTCAACGTCCATCAGCCGTGGGTCGATGTCCTTGATGAAACGGCTGACGGGATTCATCTCCATCTTCCCGAAGCGTAGTCGGTTCTTGGCGGCTGTCAGGATGCAGTGGCGTTCTGCCCTTGTGATGGCGACGTATAATAGTCTCCGCTCCTCTTCAAGTTCGCGGAGGGTGTTGGTACACATTGGGCTGGGAAAGATGTTTTCCTCCATTCCCACCACAAAGACGGTGGGAAATTCCAAACCCTTGGCGGCATGGATGGTCATCAATGACACACGACTTGCCTCATCATCTTTGCTCTCAAGGTCGGTGAGTAGGGAAATTTCTTGTAGGAAGTCGGGCAGATAAATATGGCTTTCAAAGCCTTCCTCCATCCTTTCATTGACAAAAGCCTCTGTGGATGACAGCAATTCCTGTAGATTTTCTTGCCTGGAGATTGCTTCGGGTGTGCTCTCCGAATAGAGGTCTTCGCGAATGCCACTGCCCAAGACAATTTGTTTGGCAAGTTCCGAAACATCCATGGTTGCTGCTTGTGTGATGAATCCCTCGATGAGCGAAACAAAGGCATTGACCTTCTGCCACGTGCTGTTGGTGACTTGTTGTTGGAAATATGTCGAATGGATGACACCCCAAGGGCTGGTGTTTTGAATGGTGGCAGATTCCAAAATCTTATCAAATGTTGATTTGCCGATGCCACGGGCAGGGTAATTGATAATGCGCTTGAATGCCTCCTCGTCGTCTGGGTTGTTGACGATGCGGAAATAGGCGAGGATATCCTTGATTTCCTTGCGTTGGTAAAACCCTAATCCACCATAGATGCGGTATGGGATGTTTTCCTTTAACATTGCCTCTTCGAATGACCGACTTTGTGCATTGGTTCGGTAAAGAACGGCGAAGTCGCTGTATTCACCATTCTCGGCGCGTCGTAGCCGTTTGATGTCCTTGCACACGATGGCTGCCTCCTCTTTGTCTGAATAGGCAATCTTGAATATCAGCCGTTCCCCCTCTTCTTTTTTGCTATACACATCTTTGGGGATTTGCTGTGAATTATGGCGTATGACGCTATTCGCCACGTTGACGATACGTTGCGTGGAACGGTAGTTTTGTTCCAACTTATGCAACTTGGCTGTGGGGAATATCTTTTGGAAATTGAGGATATTGTCGATGTTGGCACCACGGAAGGCGTAGATGCTCTGGGCATCGTCGCCCACCACGCATACGTGTTGGTGTTCCTTGGTCAGTTGGATGATGATGCACTGTTGGGCATAGTTGGTATCTTGATACTCGTCCACAAGGACATATTGAAATCTCTCGGCATATTTTGCCTTGATGTCGGGGTGGTCTTGGAATAGTTGATAAGTGAGGACGAGCAAGTCGTCGAAGTCCATGGCGTTGGCAAGGAAACAGCGTTGTTGGTAAATGGCATAAATTTTTCCTATCTCTGGCATCTGTGAATAGGAGTCGCGTCGGCGGATTTCCGCATCCATCTGGTATGCGTCGGGCGTAATTAGGTGGTTTTTTGCCATGGAGATACGGCTATGCACGGCGGCGGGTTTGTATTTCTTCTCATCCAATTTCATGTCGCCAATGATTCTTTTCAGGAGTGAGCGAGAGTCGGTTTCGTCGTAGATGGTGTAATTCTTTTTATAACCGATGCTCTCTGCCTCCACGCGCAGGATATGGGAGAACACCGAATGGAACGTACCCATGTTGAGCCGTCGTGCCTTGTCGATGCCCACCAAGTCCGCAATGCGCCCTTTCATCTCCTTGGCAGCCTTGTTGGTAAAGGTCAGGGCGAGGATGTTCCACGGTGCCATGCCGAGTTGCAACAGATGGGCAATCTTGTACGTCAGCACACGCGTCTTGCCAGAGCCTGCCCCTGAATCACCAATTGCGGACCGTCAACGTATTCCACAGCGGTTCGTTGGCTGTCATTGAGTTGGTCAAGTATGGTTTCCATTACAATTTCATTTCTTGTAATAATTTCCTTGTGCGGTATTTGGGTCTACTGCTTCTCCTTCTTTCGGAAATGAGGGAATGAATTTCATTTCACGTTCGATTCTCTTTTGGCGCATACGGGTATAGGCACTGGGTGCCTTGGAACTGTAGATTCGAGGATTGGGAAGGGTAGCGACAATGAGGGCGCATTCCGAGCGTGTGAGATCATTAGCCGTCTTGTCGAAATGATATTCGGCAACAGCATCCGCGCCATAGATGCCATTCCCCATCTCGATGGAGTTGAGATATACCTCCATGATACGTTGCTTACTCCATATCAGTTCGATGAGAACCGTGAAGTATGCCTCTAATCCTTTGCGTACCCAAGTCCGCGAGGGCCATAGAAAAACATTCTTGGCTGTCTGTTGTGAGATGGTGCTGCCGCCGTGTGAGATCTTGTTGCGTTTGGCATTTTGCTTGGCGGCTTTCTTGATGGCATCATAACTGAAGCCATGATGTTCGAGGAAATGGGTGTCTTCGCCAGCCATCGCTGCCACGGGAAGGTGTTTCGACATCTCTTGGAGAGACACCCAGTGGTGGTGCAACGTGATGCTTTTACCCTCTTTCAGTTGCTGCACCGAGCGAATGACCATCAATGGTGTGACGTATACGGGCATGAAACGATACAACACGACCGCCATGATGGTCGAGCTGAAGAACAGGGCAAGTGTCCAGCGAATGAATTTCCTGATATAACGCATATAAAAAACCCTCCCCCACGCAGGGGAGGGTGTAAGTCTTTGAATACCTATTTGTTATTGGAGAGTACCGTTATTAGCGGCATCAATCATAGCCTGGCTGGCATACATGTAAACCTCCACGCGGCGGTTCTGTGCCTTACCAGCAGCAGTAGCATTGTCAGCAACTGGGTTAGCCTCGCCATAACCTGTGGTAGAACGAATCTGGTTGCTGCTTACGCCGAGTGACTGGAGATAGCTTGTCACTGCTTGTGCGCGTTGTTGAGAGAGGTTGAGGTTCTTCTGGACACTCTGCTCAGCGGTGCTGTTCTTCCAACCAGCGTTGTCTGTGTAGCCTTGGACTGCGACATCGCAATCGGTATTTTGCTTCAATACGTTGGCGAAGTTGGTCAGTGAGGTCTTAGCGGTGCTGCTCAAAGTGGAGCTACCCGTGGCAAAGAGGATACCAGAATCGAATGTCACCTTCACGGCTTGTAGGCCGTTGGCATCGGTCACAGACTCAACTTGTGCGTTCTGCACAGCCTGTGCTTGTGCCTTTACCTTATCCATGTGCTTTCCAATCAATGCGCCAGCACCAGCACCTACGGCACCTCCGATGGCTGCGCCTACGGCGGTGTTTCCTGCTATCTTACCGATGATTGCACCCAAAGCTGCACCACCGCCGGCACCAATCAACGCACCATTCTTAGTGGCAGAGCCACAACTAATCAAAACTGCGAGACACATACCAAGTGTCAAAAACTTCATTTTCTTCATGTTTCGTATAAATTAAAATGGTTTAAATAATTGATTATATTGCTGCAAAGATAATTGTTTTTTCTTCTTTCACGACAAAATCCAACATTTTTTTTGTAATTTTGCGCCAAAATTTACGTATATTATGGAAAAGAACGGGAAATAACAGGATAAAAGAAGCATAAATCCATTGTTTTCCCCTCGATTAACAACATCGTGAATATTATGGCAAAAGAATTAAAAGACCTAACAAAAAGAGCTGACAATTACAGCCAATGGTACAATGACTTGATAGTGAAAGCAGACCTTGCCGAGCAGTCCGCCGTGCGTGGTTGTATGGTTATTAAACCTTACGGCTATTCCATCTGGGAGAAGATGCAACAACAGTTAGACAAGATGTTCAAGGAGACGGGAGTGCAGAACGCCTATTTCCCCCTGTTGATACCCAAGTCATTCCTCTCGCGTGAAGCTGAGCATGTGGAGGGTTTCGCCAAGGAGTGTGCCGTGGTGACCCATTACCGTCTCCGTGCCAAGGAGGACAAGAGCGGTGTGGAGGTGGATCCCGCTGCCCGTTTGGATGAGGAATTGATCATTCGACCAACATCCGAGACAATTATCTGGAACACCTACAAGAATTGGATACAGTCTTGGCGCGACCTGCCATTACTCTGCAACCAATGGTGCAATGTCATGCGCTGGGAGATGCGTACCCGTCCGTTCCTGCGCACTTCGGAGTTCCTTTGGCAGGAAGGTCATACTGCCCATGCCACGAAAGAGGAGGCAGAGGCAGAAGCCAAACTGATGTTGAAGGTGTATGCCGACTTTGCCGAGAAGTGGATGGCCGTCCCCGTGCTGCAAGGCGTGAAAAGTGAGACAGAGAGGTTTGCTGGTGCCCTTGACACTTACACCATCGAGGCGATGATGCAAGATGGCAAGGCTTTGCAAAGTGGTACGTCACATTTCCTCGGACAGAATTTCGCCAAGGCATTTGACGTTACCTATCTGAATAAGGAGAATAAGCCCGAATATGTCTGGGCAACCTCTTGGGGTGTTTCAACTCGTCTGATTGGAGCCTTGATTATGACACATTCCGATGACAATGGACTTGTGTTGCCTCCGCGTCTTGTTCCTATTCAGGTGGTGATTGTGCCAATTACCAAGGGTGCAGACCAATTGAATGCCATCACGGAGCGCCTCACGCCCGTCATCAATGAATTGCGCGATGCTGGTATCAGCGTGAAGTATGACGATGCAGACAATAAACGTCCTGGCTTCAAGTTTGCCGACTATGAGTTGAAAGGCGTTCCCGTGCGTCTCGTCATGGGTGGTCGTGACTTGGAAAATGGTACAATAGAGGTGATGCGTCGTGACACATTGGAGAAAGAGACGGTCTCTCTCGACGGCATTGTGGGGTATGTGGAGAAGCTGTTGGATGAGATTCAAGCCAATATCTTTGAGAAAGCCCGCAAGTATCGTGATGAGCGCGTCTATGAATGCGACAACTATGAGGAGTTCAAGGAGCGCATCAAGGATGGTGGATTCTTCCTTTGCCATTGGGATGGCACAGCCGAGACGGAGGCAAAGATCAAGGAGGAGACACAAGCCACTATCCGTTGTGTGCCTTTTGCATACGAACAGACACCGGGTGTGGATATGGTGAGTGGTAAACCTGCTAAATGTCGTGTCATCATTGCTCGTAGCTATTGACGGTGAAGTAAACTCTTGGATATGAGAGACATCGTGTGGGCATTCTTTTGTGGGATGTTGCTGTGTGCTTGCGGCGGCGACAAAACCACGGCACATTTTGATGGAATGGAGTTTGACAGCATTATCATTGATTCCGTGGTTAGTTTGGGCAAGTCGAATGATGCTCCCAAATGTGAGGTGAAGTTAAGCATCCAATATGCCAAGGGCGAACATGCCCAGCAGTTGAACGACACTTTGTTACGCTCAGGCATCCTTGTACCCGACTATTTCTCAATGAACAACGGGAAGTTGGATGTGAAGCAAGTAGTAGATTCCTTTGTATGCAAGTATCTTTCTGACTATGTGAGGGATTATGGAAAACTCTATCTGGAAGACATGGAACATGGGGCGTCATACAATTGCCAATACTTTGTACACACCGAGACCCACAATGGTGGTAACAATGTGTTGAATTACATAGCCCGAATCTATCTGTTTGGCGGTGGCGAGCATGGCATCACCCAAACTATCGTGAAGAATTTTGATGTCAAAACGGGACATTTGTACACCCTCGATGATGTGTTTGTGTTTGGATATGAGGCTTTCGTCAAGGAAAAAATCATTGATAAGTTGGCAAGGAAATATGATGTGAAGTCGTTGGATGAGTTGAGAGAGAAATATATCTTTGCAGATGGTAATGTCTATGTTCCTGATAATTTTATACTGGATGATGACCTCCTGACTTTCATCTATTGTGAAGACGAGATTGCTCCCCATGACTTTGGCGAGATCAGGGTGGAGTTTGACAAAGGCGAATTGAAGAAATATTTGAGATAAGATGGACGAGATACTGAAATATTTTCCCCATTTGGATGAAACCCAGATAGGACAAATCACGGCTCTCTATGAACTATACAAAGACTGGAATGCCAAGATTAACGTGATTTCCCGTAAGGACATCGAGAACCTTTACGAACATCATGTGTTGCATTCGTTAGCAATAGCCAAGATGTTTCGGTTTACGGAAGGCACGAAAGTGTTGGATTTGGGTACGGGAGGCGGTTTTCCAGGCATCCCCCTTGCCATCATGTTTCCCCAAACCCAGTTCAAGTTGATTGACGGGACGGGCAAGAAAATCCTCGTGGCAACGGAAATCGCCAAGGAGATAGGATTGAAGAATGTTGTTACCGAGCATCTGCGGGGAGAGGATGAGAAGGGCTTGTTTGACTTTGTGGTGAGTCGTGCCGTGATGCCTTTGCCCGACTTGGTGAAGATGGTGCGTAAAAACATTAGCAAAAAGCAGCAGAATGCCATGGTCAATGGTGTCTTCTGCCTTAAGGGTGGCGATGTGCAGTCAGAAGTGAAGCCCTTTAAGGGTAGTGCTGAGGTTATGCCTGTCAGCACGTGGTTTGCTGAAGAATGGTTTAAAGGGAAGAATGTCATCTACGTCCCTATATATAAATAAGGTGTAAGAATGCTGAAAATCCAAAAGTTTGTTTGCAACATGTTACAGGTGAATTGCTACGTCGTGAGCGATTCCACACGCGAATGTGTCATCATTGACTGTGGGGCATATTATCCAGAGGAACGGCAAGCCATAGTCAACTATATTCGTAAGAATGACTTGGTGCCGAAACACCTGTTGGCAACCCATGGTCATCTCGACCATCTCTTTGGCATCAACACCATCTTTGACGAGTTTGGATTAAGGATGGAGGTACACCATGCCGACGAACAATATGCCAATCATCCCAAGATGCAGGCGGAGAACTTCTTTGGAATGCACCTTCATTACGATTTCCCCACGGTGGGAAAGGTGTTGGCAGATGGTGACCTTATCACTTTTGGCAACCACCAGTTGCAGGTCATCGAGACACCTGGCCATTCCCAAGGGAGTGTGTTTTTTTATTGCAAGGAGGAGAAAGTTGCATTTTCGGGTGATACCCTTTTCCGCCATTCGATTGGTCGTACAGACCTTGACGGTGGGTCGATGTTCATGATCATCCAGAGCCTGCGGATGGTGTCGCAACTTCCCGACAACGTAGTGGTATATCCTGGTCATGGCGATGCCACCACGATAGGTGAGGAATGTGCGCATAATCCCTATATTGACAGATAAAAAGGAAGGTTGTCAGATGGCTGCGGAGACGGAGAAGATTATTCTTGGCATAGACCCTGGTACCAATGTGATGGGATATGGGGTCATCAAGGTGGTGGGCAACAAGGCTTCCATGGAGGCGATGGGTGTCATCGACCTACGCAAGATGCAAGACCCCTACCTACGCCTCGGACATATCTTTGAGCGTGTGACGGGCATCATCGACTCTTACTTGCCAGACGAGATGGCGATTGAGTCGCCCTTCTTCGGTAAGAATGTGCAATCGATGCTCAAGTTGGGACGCGCACAAGGCGTTGCTATTGCCGCAGCCATCCACCATGACATCCCCATCCATGAATATGCACCATTGAAAATCAAGCTCGCCATCACGGGCAATGGATCCGCTTCCAAGCATCAAGTTGCGGGGATGTTGCAACGGATGTTGAACCTCGATGGGGAGGAGATGCCGAAATTCATGGATGCCACCGATGCTTTGGGTGCAGCTTATTGCCATTTCCTGCAAATAGGACGGCCAGAATCACAAGCATCGTTCAAGAGTTGGAAGGACTTTGTCAACAAAAACCAAGACCGTGTATGCAAAGGATCATCAAGATAGAAGGTGGTGTCAGTAGGATGCCGCAATGCCGCCTTGCCGCTGCAGTTGACTTTGAACTGTGCCAAGACGAGCATATTGCCATTGTTGGTCCTAACGGAAGTGGCAAGACCATGCTTGTAGATATGCTGGTGGGTCGCTATCCCATAATGGGTAATAGTGTGAAATATGATTTTTCCCCTTCTAATCGCCCGCTTGTTTCGGACAACATCAAGTATGTGACATTTTGCGATAGTTATGGCGGCGACAACGATCGTACCTATTTCTTACAGCAACGGTGGAATCAAATGGAGATTGACGAGGAAACTCCTACGGCAGGATACTTGCTCGAAGAGGCATTTCGCCAATCGGGAGATGACACAGAAGAGCGAAGGGATTTGCAAAAACACTTATATGAGTTGTTCCATTTAGATACTCTTCTCGACAAATTTATCATCCTCTTGTCAAGTGGCGAGCTTCGAAAATTTCAGATAACAAAATTGTTACTGGCTATACCAAGGGTTGTTGTCTTGGATAATCCTTTCATTGGATTGGATGCAGATACCCGCCAACAATTGAAAGAGTTGCTCAAAACCATATCGAAGGAGAATGCCTTGCAGATTATCTTGGTGCTTTCCAAGAGCGATGACATTCCCGATTTTATCACGCATGTGGTGGAAGTTCGTGACTTGATAGTGTTTCCTAAGGTGTCACGAGAGCATTACCTTGCCCAAAGGGCATCGTTCCCATCACGTGTGTTGTCGAAAGAGATGGAAGAGGCTATTCTCCATCTTCCTTATAATCACCAAGAATACCATGCCAACGAAGTGGTAAATTTTCATAAGGTCTCCATCCGCTATGGTAATCGCACGATTCTCAAAGACCTTGACTGGCGTGTGATGAATGGCGAGCGATGGGCTTTGAGTGGGCAGAATGGGGCTGGGAAGTCTACGCTTTTGAGCCTTGTCTGTGCCGACAACCCACAGAGCTATGCTTGTGACATCTCACTCTTTGGCAAGGCGCGTGGTTCTGGCGAGAGTATATGGGATATCAAGAAGCATATAGGCTATGTGTCGCCAGAGTTACATCGTGCCTATCGTCGTGACATGCCTGCAATCCGCATTGTGGCGAGCGGATTGAAAGACTCCGTGGGGTTATATGTCAAGCCTACTGAGGAGGACTATGCGAAGTGCCATTTTTGGATGCAGGTGTTTGGCTTGAGTGGTTTGGAAGAGCGTTCTTTCATGCGAATGTCGAGTGGTGAGCAGCGTTTAGTTCTGTTGGCACGTGCTTTCGTGAAAGACCCCGAACTGCTAATTCTCGATGAGCCATTGCATGGGCTTGACAATACTAATCGCCGTTTGGTGAAGGATGTTATTGAAACCTTTTGCCGAAGGAATAACAAGACGATGGTCTTCGTGACACATTACCAAGAGGAGTTGCCCCGTTGCATCGACCATCATTTAATCCTTACCCATTAAACCAACGAATTTAATAGAAGTCATATAACTATATGAAAGTGAAACTTTTAAACATATTATCAATGAGAAAACTTATGTTTGTGGTGGCATTGATGTGTATGACACTTGCCATCCATGCGCAAGACGTTTACAATGAACTGCTCAGTTCTTCATTGAAAGTGGCAGAAGACGAGAGCAAAGACCTTGAGACGCGCAAGATTGCAACGTTTAAGTATGACGAATTGAGTTACATGAAGCAGATGGTATTGCCCCAGGTTCTCAAAGACACGACCGACCTCGTGACGATGAACAAGGTTATCAAACAACTCAATGAGCAGTCGTATGCGATGTACCAATTCATTAACTTGTACATTCAGCGGCTTGCATCGACGAGTAAGAAGAATGGCAAGGAGGCTGTCCTTGCCGTATTCAAGGCGGCATCCATCAACAACCCGATGTTTAACGACCAGGACAAGGAACTTATCTTGGCATATTATGACAATGACAACTATATCACTCAATTCTCGCTTGATACCGATTGGGTCAAGGCATTGGAGGAAGTGAAGAAAGCCAACTGGTAACCGTTCACCGAGAAATATGCTGGAAGTCAAGAATGGCAGGGCGGAGAGAGAGAGGAGAATACTGTTTTCAAACCTTTCCTTTATCGCAAGAGAGGGCGAGGCGGTGTGTGTGTCGGCTCCACCGGGGGGGGGCAAGACGTTACTCTTGCGCTCCTTTCTGGGCTTTCATCCCCTTGATGATGGTTATGTGAGCGTGGATGGCGAATTGATTACTCCTGCCTCGGTATCGTTTTTCCGTAAGCAAATGTCGTATCTTCCACAAGATGTGGATATGCCATTTCATACAGTGGCTGACATGTTGGAACAGCTCTTTGCCCTCAAAAAGGATGTTCCCTTCGTGGAGACAAAGGCTTCATTGATGACGTTGTGGAAAGAATTAGGCATCCAAGAGGAAACATATAGTAAGGCGATGGAGAATATTATTGCCCCCCAACGTCGATTGTTGATGCTCACGGCTATCTGTGCGGTGTGCCATCCCATCGTCTTATTGGATGAACCTACCACAGGGATGGTGGGCAATGAGTTGGAAAGCATCGGGCATTGTATTCGCTTGTTGACAAGGAATGGGGCTTCAGTCATTGTCACCTGCCAAGAGCATGACCCTGTTGTGCGTTATTGCGATAAGTTAATAGAATTAAATACTCATCCTTATTCATAAATAAAACATGAAGATTTCGGTGTTAGGATGTATCATGGGACTGATTTTCGCCATTATTCCTATCGTCATTTTAGAAGTGAATGGAGCGAAATTCTTGTTCAAGACCTTACGTGCCATGGTCAAGATGGTGGCATTTCTCGGAATCATGGGGCTTTGCCTTTATTTTGTATTCAAGTGGAACTTGGCATATGTCAATGTCCTATGCGTCTTGCTGATGATGGTTTTTGGCTCGTTGATGATAGCTTTGAGATCACGGATGGGGCTATCCCGATACCTGTTGCCGGTCTTCGTGGGTGTATTCACGGCGACAATCCTTGTTGGAATATGCCTTGTCTTTGCAATTCACGGTATTGCCAACGTTTTGGATGTACACATTCTTATCCCAGTTTTCGCCATCCTTGTTTGGGCGATGGTGGAGACCAATGCGGCGGCTTTACGTACCTATTGTATGGGATTACGGCACCATGGGCAGTTGTATGAGTATCTTTTAGGCAATGGTGCCACCCATCGGCAAGCTGTCCAATATTTTATGAAACGTGCTTTCGAGCGTGTCTCCACTCCATATATCAAGCGGATGGCTTGGGTAGTCACGGGCTTTTCACCCATCTTGTTATGGTGTGTTTTGCTTGATGGCAAAGATGTGTGGACGGCGATATGGTTTCAAATCCTTGTCTTGGTTGCCACTTTCTGTGCCTCGGTACTTTCATTGTATATCACTTTGATGGTGGCAAACAAGTTTTCGTTTGACAAATATGGGGTTTTTATTGATGAGATAAATAAAGAAAAGGAGACAGAAGAATGAGAATAAAGGCTTTATATGTAGGGCTGTTAGGACTGTTGGTGTCCTTGATGGCATGTAATAACCCACGTCAACAGGGCGACAGTCGTGAGAGTGGCGATGAGCAAGTGACGGGTTTCTTTGACCCCAGTGTATCGCAAGACGGAATGAATACGAAGGAAACATCGTCGAACACTTCTACTACGAAGGTAACGATGATGGAACTGCCCGCTCCCTTGAAAGACCGCCCCGAACAAATCCTCAAGCGGACAGGCTTTACCATCTCTTACAATAAAGCGAGGCGAGTTCCCAATTGGGTGGCTTGGCATCTCACGAAGAGCCATACTTATGGCAGTGCCAAACGCAATAGTGAAATCTTCTTGCCTGATGATGATGTACCTTCCCCACGTGCAACTGATAACGACTATTATAATTCCCGTTATGACCGTGGGCATCTGTGTCCTGCGGGCGACAATAAATGGAGCAATGATGCCATGAGGGAATCATTCCTTTTCACCAATACGTGTCCCCAAAACCATGGGTTGAACAAAGACGCATGGAACGACTTGGAAATCCAGTGCCGTCAATGGGCACGTGAATATGGTGCTGTAGACATTGTTTGCGGTCCAATCTTTTATGGAAGGGGTGAGCAAAAGACTATAGGAAGAAACAAGGTCTGGGTGCCAGATGCCTTTTTCAAGGTGGTGCTTTGCCGAAAGGGAACGCCCAAGGCTCTCGGTTTCATCTACCAGAATCGTGGAGGTTCACAGCGGATGTCCGATTGTGTATGTACTGTGGATGAAGTGGAAGACTTGACAGGGATGGACTTCTTCCCCTCTCTTGCCGACCATATTGAGGATAAGGTGGAGGCATTTGCAAGGTTGGCAGATTGGTGATTATGTCAATCATTCATCCTTTAAAAATCGTTAAACTTTATGGTTTATTTGTGAAACCATATTCTATTCTTGCTATCTTTGCAACACCAAAAGCATAAAGGCGTGAAAATAAGTAAAGTGGTGAGTGCCCTTGAACGATTCGCGCCTCTGCCCTTGCAGGAAAGCTATGATAATGCAGGCTTGCAAGTTGGATTGACAGAGGCGGAAGTTTCAGGGGTATTATTGTGTTTAGACGTAACGGAGGAAGTGATGGATGAAGCCATTGCCAAGGGCTGCAATTTGATAGTGTCACATCATCCATTGATATTCCATAAACTCTCATGCGTGTCCGACCGAAACTATGTGCAGCGCACGGTGATGAAAGCCATCATCAACGGCATAGCCATCGTTGCTATGCACACTAATTTGGATAATGCCTCGGGGGGCGTGAATTTCATGATGGCAAGTAAGCTTGGCATGAATGGCGTGCGTTTCTTGGGTGGTTTGCAGCATTATCAAGATGGTGTGTACGCCTCTGGCGTGGTCGGCGAGTTGCCTCAACCGCTCTCTGCCAAGGACTTTATCTCCAAGTTGAAGGATTTATTCCATGTGGAATGTGTGCAATGCAACCAACTCTTGCGGCGTGACATCTGTAAGGTCGCACTTTGTGGCGGAGCTGGTTCTTTCCTGCTTGACGATGCCATTGCTGTGGGTGCCGATGCCTTTGTCACGGGTGAGATGCACTATCATGAGTATTTTGGGCATGAGCAGAAAATCCAAATTGCCGTCATAGGTCACTACCAGAGCGAACAATATACTAGCGAATTACTCCAATCTGTCATCGAAAAGGAATGTCCAGGCGTATCTTGTTATTTGGTAGAGACAAATACCAACCCTATTTATTATTTGTAACTTATAATAATTTAGATTATATTATGGCAAAAAAAGAATCAACAGATTTATCAGTAGAAGAGCGGTTGAAGGCTCTATTTCAATTACAGACCACCCTTTCGTCAATTGATGAGAAGCGTGCGTTGCGCGGCGAGTTACCTCTTGAGGTTCAAGACTTGGAAGATAGCATAGCGGGATTGATTACCCGTATCGAGAAAATCGATAATGAAATTCAGGACTATCAGGATGGTATAAAGCGGTGTAAGGGCAGTATTGTTCAGGCGCAAGCCATGGTGGATCGCTACAACCAACAGTTGAATGAGGTTAAGAACAATCGTGAATATGACACGTTGACCAAGGAAATCGAGTTTCAGACATTGGACATCGAACTTGGCAACAAGAAGATTCGCGAGGCATTGGTGAAGATTGATGAACGTACACACGACAAGGAGAATGCTGAGGAGTTGCTTAAAGACCGTCAGGCTGCCCTTGAAGAGAAGAAAGGAGAGCTTGATGAAATCATGCAAGAGACCAAGGAAGAGGAGGATCGGTTGAAGATTAAGGCTAAAGAATTGGAAGCCAAGATCGAGCCGCGTTTGTTGGGAAGCTTTAAGCGCATCCGCAAGAATGCTCGCAATGGTCTCGGTATCGTCTATGTGCAGCGTGATGCTTGCGGTGGTTGTTTCAACAAAATCCCTCCCCAGAGGCAGCTTGACATCAAGATGCACAAGAAGATTGTCGTCTGTGAATATT
>JAFYZV010000051.1 GCA_017548525.1 Prevotella sp. | reverse complement strand
CATGAAATATCTGTAGAATATCATATTGATGATGAATTGTCTTTTAGACTTGATAATGCAAAAGCTTCTATATCACTCACACCAACTATAGATTATAGTGCTTATTTGATAGTCAATAAAGATTATGGTACGTATATTAGTGTTACCGCTATTGGTAATTATTCACTTGAAGAATATCTCGCTTTGGCAGGAACTATTGCTATTGATGATGATATTCCCTTGTTTGAGAAGGCTATTCCCATACCAGAAGCCTTGATAGATGTTTTCTTTGAATTTGGAGTATTTGCCAACATTGAAGCAACTTTGAGTACAGAGCAAACATGGACACAAAAATATCGGCATGTATTCCATTGGGAGTGGAGCAGTAAAGGTCGTGAGACGATGAAAAATATAAATGAATTTAAACCAGTTTCAAATAGCCATACGGGAAAAGTGGCAATCAATGGCACAGCAAGTATTGGTGCCTATGGAAAAGTTGGTATAGCTTTCATAGCGACTTCAAGTCTTGACATTGCGCAAGTTGACTTACGTGCCGAAGGTGGGATATGTGTAGAAGGAACTTATGTACCCTATAAGAGGGATGAAAAGTATGCAAAGAAAAGCACTGATTTATACAATCAAATCAAGGACAGGGAAGTTGAAGTATACTGGTATTACGGTCTGTCTGCAGAGGCAGAACTCTTTAAATGGAGTGCAAGCAAACAGATTCCTAATTTTTTCAATTTCCCGTTAAATAAGAAAGGAAAGATTCTTGGAGTTCGTCTTGTTCCTTTATTTTCAGACACAAAGTTGACGAAAGATGAAAATGATACGTATTTTGCAACAACAAAAGTGATGGAGGATGTCTTTACGGCAGATGTCGGCTTTGCTTTAATCAATCAGGATAACGAAGAAGATGCTACTTATTCCTATTCAATATATAATTATATTGGACCAAAAGCAGAGGCTTATGCCAGTTTTTTCAACAAACCAGTATCAAATAAATACACAGTTTATCCATTGGTAAAATACATGGGGATGGAAATGATAGCAGAACCTTGTGCGACAATTGACGAAGCAAGTATAATTTTCAAAAATGCTGAGATTGTTGATGTGCAAAAAGAAATGATATACAATGATGATGGTGAATATTTGTTCACATCATATTCAACTAAATTCAAATATGTTGTCCATATTAGTGGTTCTGACTTAATAGACTATGTCCAGCCAATTATTTATGACAACGGGACTTGGGCTTATACGGGAGGAAAGACTAAAGTTCCTGGAGATGGTCTTTTTTCTGTAACTACAAATATGAAATATGATAATGCTTCAAATATGAATTGGTCAATTGGATATGTTATAACTCTGAAAGATGGCACCACAAAGTATAGCACAAACACGTTGCAATTTGGTGGAACACCAGAGAATCCCTCGATAACAATTGGAGATAGTAAGAATAGTACCAAAAAGTTGTTGAAAGGCAGGGAAGTAGTGAAAGGAAACAACTTACCCACATTTGATGGGATTACATTTGAAGAAATCAAATGATATAAATTCTCCTTTTGATGTTTTTTTTCAACCCAAATAATGTCATGTCAGAGGTAACGAGATTCTAAGGAGTTTGAGAAGTGAAGATTAGAGATTGAAGATTGGAGATTGGCTTACATAGCATATTTTTCAATCTTCAATTTTCAATCTTCATTTTTTTTTGTATCTTTGCCCACACAATAATAACCTAAACGAAAAATCATGAAAGTTAAGAAGATGTTATTGGCTTGTACCTTGGCTTGCTTAGGAGTGATGGACATTCAGGCACAAGACTATTCGTATGATGTTACCAGCGTTTATTTGAAGAATGCGGGCTTTGACACGCATTTCGACTACACCGTGGACGATGAGGGCGACGTTGAGTCGGAGATGCTTGACATCTATGGATGGACGCATACAGACCCTGGGGTGACAAATCTCATTGCGGGCATCTACCAATTTGGTACGAAAAAGACATTTACGGGATGGCCTGTGCCTACTGTGGGTTCAGATGGACAGAGTGGTGGTGGCGGGTTGGTTTTCACGCCGGGATTCCAGACCACCCAGTCGTATTACCAGACCATCATGCTGCCCCCTGGCAACTATCGGATGGTGGCAATATATTATAATGCCAGTACCCAGCCAAGTGCCTATAATGTTACGGCATGGATTCCGTCGTCGGGACGGCGCACACAAAGCCGCTTGCGCACCTTCCCACAAGGGGTTTGGACGGGCGACACGCTCACTTTTACCATTGCGGAGCAAGTATCGGGTAAGGTGCAAGTGGGATATACCGTCAACCAGTCGTCCGTCACGGGTACGATGGCGCAGCTGATTCTCGACTTCGTGAAGATTGAGCGTGACACGCCGATTGGTGCGGTAGACTCGTTGGCAAAGCGAGCCTTGCTCAAGCAATACATCGACGAGGCATTGAATGTGTATGGTGATGGCACAGGAATCGGTGCCAACATGTTGAAGGGTGTCATCGATGCGGCGCAAGCGGTGTATGATTCACCAGATGCCTCTTTTGATGCCATCGACGAACAGGTGGCACTCTTGGTGAGGGCTTTGGATGAGTACAATTGGGACAATAGCGGGAAGAGTGTCGTTACAGACCCCCGTTTTGCCCGTGGCTCGTCGATGGCGTTTGGGCGCATGTCCACCAAAGGATTCAGCACGGGCGAGGTCAAGGAGCAAGGATTCTGTTATGCAACGCATGAGAACCCCACCTTGGCAGATGGCGTGACGACCAACTACTTGACCAATAACGGCAACATCTATTATATGGAAGACCTCACACCTTGTACAAAATACTACATGCGGGCATTCGTGAAGACCAAGGAGGGCAAGGTGAAATATGGCGATGCCATCAAGTTCTATACCATCGCAAAGGGTAATATCACCTATTGGTACAATAACGGTGGCGACGATGCCGCCAACAACCGCGTGAACAAGGCGGCTACGGAAGCTTGTGAGATATTCAACAAACTCACCGCCGCCCGCAAGCCATTCAGCATCGGGTATAGTTCTGGCACACCTACCGCCGACTGCTATTATGGTGATAATCCTTGGATGAACATGGGTGCCAACTCCTCCTATCAGCGCACGGGAACCATCATGCACGAGATGGAGCATGGACTGGGCGTGATACCTTACTCAACACAATGGAGCAAAACCATCCTTCGCTCGGGTACGCAGAGTTACAATGGTGGCACGGTTGGGTCTGGACAGTGGTTAGGCGACCGTGTGAGCGCATTCCTTGACTTCTGGGACAACACGACAGGCTCCCGTCTCAATGGCGACTACCAACACATGTGGCCGTATGGCATCAACGGTGCGAGCGAGGACAATGGGTCGAAGGTGACATACTATGCCAACGCATTAATCTGCCAGGCGTTGGGTGAGGATGGCTTGGAGCATAACTACTCCACGTATGCCCAACCCTATTATTCATTCAACCATGACGATGACGTGAAATATTACTTGAAGAGTGAGAATGAGGGAAGAGGACTCTACACATCGTATCTCATGGAAGGAAAGAACGGACAGTTGAAGATTGCCGAGATGACAAGCGACGATGCTGCCGCCAACGACTCCACCGCATGGTATCTGTCGTTTGAGCCATCCTTGCAATATTATACCATCCGCAATGCTGCCACTGGCAAATATATCACCTACAACAGCTCGCGGTTTGTGGCTGCGGAACGCACATCGCCCGTCGCCAACGACTGGTTGCACCTCATGCGGGGACGTGTGGACGTGACGGCGGAGAAATATCGCGGCTATTGGATGATCCATCCCATCACCGATTGGAACCCCAATTGCATGATTGCCAACGCCTCGGGGTCGATAGGACAAGCCACGTTCAACCTCGCCAACTCTGCCACAACACAACGTTGGCTCATCCTTACCGAGGAGGAGATGCGCAAAATCAACACGTATGTCAATGGCATCTATACCATCGAGAGTGAAGATGACGCACAGGAAACCATCGAAAGCCAAGGGATGTTTGACCTCCAAGGTCGCCGTGTCAACAACGCTAATGGACAGAGGAAAGGCATTTATATCGTGAATGGAAAGAAAGTGGTTATTACCCAATGATGTCTTAATGGTAAAAACGATTGGAAAACTATGCGCAAAGTAATAGGAATAGGCGAGACTGTGCTTGACATCATCTTCAAGAACGACCAACCCATTGGGGCTTACCCAGGTGGATCGACATTTAATGCCATTATCTCATTGGGGCGTTGTGGGGTAAACACGTCGTTTATCTCTGAAGCGGGAAACGACCGTGTGGGCGAGCAAATCATCAATTTCTTGGAGGAGAATGGCGTGGATGCGTCGGGAGTGAGCCGTTTCCCCGACTCACAATCGCCCATCTCTTTGGCATTCTTGAATGAGAGGAACGATGCAGAATACCTGTTTTACAAAGACCACCCACATGACCAGTTGGACTTTGTCTGTCCCGACATCCAACCCGACGACATCGTGCTGTTTGGTTCTTATTTCGCCGTCAATCCCGTGATACGGCCACAGGTGATGGGATTGTTGGATTATGCACGCAATCATGGTGCCATCATCTATTACGATGTCAATTTCCGACCGTCGCATCGGCATGAGGTGCTGCGCCTCACACCCAACCTGTTGGAAAACTTGGAATACGCAGACATTGTGCGAGGCAGCAATGAGGACTTCTCTGTGCTTTACAAGATGGATGACCCCGCCAAGGTCTATAATGCCGAGGTGTCGTTTTATTGCAAGAAATTCATCTATACTCAGGGCTGCAACCCCGTTGAATTGCGGGCAGAAGAGGGATTTCACAAGTCCTATCCTGTGGAGAAGACGCAGACAATTAGCACCATCGGGGCGGGCGACAACTTCAATGCAGGTTTCATTTACGGTATGTTGAAATATGGCATTACCCGACACAACATTGAGAGAGGACTCTCTGAAGAACAATGGGACAAGGTGATGGCGCAGGCGATGATGTTCTCGTCGGAGGTTTGCAAGAGCCTCTTCAATTACGTACCCGTGGAGTTTGGGGAGAAACTGAAGAAGATTTGATGTTTTTAGAGGAAGATGAGGATAGACATTATCACCGTGTTGCCCGAGATGATTGAGGGATTCGTGCATGAGTCCATCCTGGCACGGGCAGAAAAGAAGGGGTTGGCGGAAATACACTTACATAACCTACGGGACTATACCACCGACAAATGGCGACGCGTGGACGATTATCCGTATGGTGGCTTCGCTGGTATGGTGATGCAATGTGAGCCGATTGACCGCTGTATCAGCACGTTGAAAGAGCAGCGCAATTACGATGAGGTTATCTTCACTTCGCCCGACGGCGAGCAGTTCAACCAACATGTTGCCAATGAGTTGTCGTTGATGGAAAACATCATCATCCTCTGTGGGCATTATAAGGGTATAGATCATCGCATACGAGAACACCTTATCACACGGGAAATCTCCATCGGCGACTATGTGCTGACGGGGGGCGAGTTAGCGGCAGCAGTCATGGCGGATGCCATCGTTCGCGTGGTGCCAGGTGTTATTGGCGATGAGCAAAGTGCCCTTTCCGACTGTTTTCAGGATGATATGCTGTCTGCGCCTATCTATACCCGTCCCGCTGAATATAAGGGATGGAAGGTACCAGAGATCCTCCTTAGCGGCAACGAGGCGAAAATCAAACAATGGGAACTCGACCAAGCGATGGAACGCACCAAACGCCTTCGCCCAGACTTATTGAAATAGCGTATTTATCATAATTCTGAAAAATATGGAAAAATATGTAGCTACCCCACAATTGGGATTTATGGAAGCCATCAAATTGGCTTGGAGTAAGTTGTTTGACTTCAAGGGCAGGAGCCGTCGCTCGGAGTTTTGGTGGTTTATGTTGGCGTTTTACATTTGCTATTACATTGTGAATGTCATTGTATCAAGCATTTTGCCTTATCTTCCCGCAACTATTGTCAACATGGTTATCTTTGCAGCTGCCATAGGTGTAACCGTTAGACGATTGCAAGACAATGGTCATAGTAAATGGTGGGTAATCCTCTCATATATTCTGATTGTTGCACTGAACATCTATATTGCGCAATCGGATCTCATGTTTGAGTTGATGAGCGTTAACCCCAATATGGATAACATCGTCGAAGAACTGTCTACCCCCACCATTTCTTTGTTGAGTTTCGCCAACATGATTTTGTCCCTTGTCATATTCGTGTTCTGCCTTATTGACGGCAAACGTGAACCCAATCAATATGGCGAGTCGCCCAAGTATCATTTAGAAGGTTGAAGATTAAAGATTGGCTGGCACAACACCAATCTTTATCTGTCGATTTCATGACAGAACCGCTCACCCAATGTGAATCCCTCCTCATAAAGACGTTCCAGTTTGTGAACGTCTTTTTCTATTCTCCCCACCTCCATGGGACGTTCAGGACGGATGCAAACGATTTTTCCCTCCTCCTCCATGTCATCTACTAATTGCAATTGCCTATTGTATTCCCTGATGCGATGGCTCAACGCCACGCGCAGACGAGGGTATTTCTTGTAGACAAATGTGGGAGTCTTGCGGTCTTTCTCATCACTTCGATAACCTTTGTTGCGTGTGAGAATCACCACATTCGTATCATGCCCCATTTGCATCGCCCTCTCCACGGGAATGCTATCCACGATGCCGCCATCAAGCATGGGAATACCATCGACGTTCACCACCTTGCTCACGAATGGTAAGCTGCTCGATGCACGGACAATATCGAGGCTTCGCTGTTTGTCAATATGCTCCGAGAGATATTCTGCTTTGCCTGTAAGGCAGTTGGTGGTGACCATCTCAAAGGTTTCCGAATGTTTGAAATAGGTATTCCAGTCGAAAGGAATCAGCTCATTGGGTAAACGATCGTAGAGCAACACGGGGTCGAAAATGCACCCTTGTCTCACCAAATGCTTCAAGCCGATATAGTCATATTGGGCAAGCATGTCGATGTTTGACATCCTCGCACGACGTGGTTGGCGACTGATATACGACATGCCGTTGCAAGCCCCTGCCGATACTGCCACCGTATAATGGAAATACAGGTCGTGTTTCATGAAGGCATCCAACACGCCGCTGGTGAACACACCGCGCATTCCCCCGCCCTCCAATACAAGTCCCGTATTTCTGTTGATGTTCATTATTCGTTTCTTGGTTTTGTAGTTTATCTCCCAAAATCGCCTTCCAATGTCCGCTTGATACGTCGAATCGCCTTGGCGAGGAACGAATTGGTACGGGCATAATACCTGACGAAAGCATTCCTGGCATCTTCGTTCTCTTGAATGGGTTGGATTTTGATGACAGGTAAAGGCTTTGTCCAGAGGTCAGAGGCATAAAGGTTGCCGCTACCGCAATTGGTGCCGCTACCGTCGAATCCCTCATTTTGTATGAGCGACTTCCCCACGTTGAGTGATAGCTTGTCGGCAAGGAATAGAGAAGCATTCCATCTAATCGCCCATGAGTTGTTCTTTCCCTCTATTTGCCTTCGTAGCATTCGTGTGTAACCATATTTCCCGTTGAAGTCGAACCGATACGTCAGTTTTCTCTTAATTAATTCATCGAGCAATTCCTGTCCGTTAGGATTGAAGAGTTCCCATGCCCGTTTCCATGTTGCCCACCCCCAACTGCCAGTCCATTTTATGAGGAATGTGTCAGGTAAGGTTGGGTCTTTGGTGAAATCACATGCCTGAATGTGACAGACATCCTCCTCGTCTTGGTACGTTTCCAAGGCTTGGTTCATAAATTGCAGGAAATAGGGAGCTACAACAAGGTCATCCTCCAATACGATAACTCGCCCATATTGGTTGACCAAGGTGGTCACACCATCAATAATGTTGCGGGCAAGTCCCCAATTTTCCGTACGTTCCACATAATGTATCTCCTTGAACCCATGGATGGAATGGATGAATTGTCTCACCTCATCCACGGAGGGTTGTGCCTCTAAGTCTTTGGCTGCATCGGAAAAGATGTAGAGTTCACTATCTTTTGCCAAGTCATTAGCGAGAAGTGATTCCACTCCCCGTTTCACGTGGTCGGGGCGGTTATAAACGAAAAGAAGGATGGGTGCCAGTATCATGATTCGTAATGTTTGAGGTTGACATGTTTTGATATTTCCCTTGCCTTGATGACTTTCCGCGTTATTAAGAGCAATTTCCATGCCATTGATGCGAATGAGAGTGCATCTCTGCCATTGCCATGAAAGAATGACATGATAAACTTCTTCACCACCGCCAACACACCCATGCCAAATGCCTTACCGAAAGAATAATTGACATTGGTGTATTCTGATAGGTGATACACGTACTCGCTTCTCAGGAAGCGGACGTGTGTGGTTTCCCTATCTTCTCTGTCATGATAGCCAAAAACTGATGGAATATACCCTATCTTATATTGATAATACGACATGCGGTTGCACAAATCCTTGTCTTCGCCATAATGGTAGAAAATGGGAGCGAAAAGCCCTGTCTTTTTCAATACAGACAGAGGAATAAACCAAATAGCGGCATCGATAAAAGAAACTTCAACTATATTGCCATCAGGGCGGTTACCAAGATCTGTAACATCCGTGTATGTCGCAAATCCCTTTTCGATTTTGTCACCCTTGCCTGTCAGATGAATGGGTGAGATGATTCCGTATTCTGGATGATTCTCGCTTGCCCTAACCATGTATTCCAAGGAGTTTGGGTCGAGCCAAGCATCTTCGTTGAGCAGCAACACGGCATCATAGCCCTCCTTGATGGCATATTGTATGCCGATGTTGTTGGCTTTCCCGAATCCTAAGTTAGCACGGTTCTCTATCAATTTCACCTGTGGGTATCGCTCACGGACGATTTTCACGGTCTCGTCTTGTGAATCGTTGTCAAGCACCATGATGTCCGTGGGATATTCGGAGCGTATCATGCTACCTAAGCACTTGTCTATCCAAGGCACAAAGTTGTATGAAACGATGATAGTGAGTATTTTCATTTTTCATTTCTTGATAGCGCAAAAGTACATAAAAAAATCGGTTTTTTATGTTTAGGGATTGAAAAATGTCATTCTCACTTTTTCTCCGCCAAGGGAAAAATGATATTTATTGGCAACTATCTATGAAAGAAAGAACCAATCGGTTGAACTCTTTGGGACGTTCCATGTTAAGTATATGACCGCAATCGGGGATGATTTTGTAATGGGCGTTAGTGAGATAAGGCAGTTCTGAAGGCTTTCCTTTTTTGTTTTTCACTTCGTTTTCACCGCGTATGATGAGGGTGGGAATGTCAGTCTTTCCTCTTTGACGTAGTTTCTCCCATGCCTCCTTGCCATAGAAAAGACGCACCTCCTTGTGCAAGGGTTGCCAAACCGACCAGTCTTGGATCATTTGCCAGAGAGGCTTTCGCATCTGCTCGCGCTGGCTTCCACCCGATGACATCAATGCCTCGTGCCACTCCTTTTTATATTGGTCGATGCCCTTTTGTTGGAGGGCGGCGATCTCTTGATCTCGCTTGGCGTTCTCTTCATCATTCATGGGTGTGAATGGACCAGGGCTGTTGCGGATGCCGCCGCTTACGAGTGTGCATGAGAGCATCCGCTCAGGGTACATGGCGAGCATGTCGCCAGCAACGAATGCTCCCATCGATAGTCCGATGATATGTGCTCGTTCGATGTGCAGGGAATCCATCAAAGTGATGACATCATCGACGTGTGTGAATTGGAATGTTTCTGTCTGTTCCGATGATTTCCCATATCCCCTGAAATCCAAGCGGATGGCATAATATTTTTTCGAAAAGGCTATCCATTGAGGATTCCACATCCTCGTATCGAGGGAATGACCATGAAGTAAAATGACGGGTTCGCCCTTCCCTCGTTGCTCATAATAGAGTTTGCCACCGTTGGAGACGGTGACAAAGTCATGATGGGTGGTTTTGCATCCCATGAACAATAGAGAAAGCAGTACCCATGGAAGTGTTAATCGTTTCATTTCAAGTGTTCTTTAATCCACAGCATCTGCCCATAGTTGGTGTTCTCGCTTGTCCAATGCTCATTGATGGGTGTGATGAGCGACTCCTTGGGGGCGGTGATCAAGTTCCACACGATGTAGGATGTAGTAGGCGGACAGGTATCATCATTGTAACCCCAAGTGAGATAAGTGGGGCAGGTGATACGCCGAGCGAAGTTCACCACGTCGTAGTATTGCATCGTTTTCACCTTTTCCTCTGTCAACATACCATTCATACGGTTGAAGTGAGGATAACCTCCTGCACGATTATCTAAATATCCAGCCATGTCGCTCAATGCAGGATGGTTGGCGACACATACCGTCACTCGAGGGTCGAGAGCGGCAGTAATCAGTGAAAGGCCCCCCCCTTGGCTTCCCCCTTGCACGGCGATGTTCTTGCCGTCCCATTCTGGCAGCGATGTGAGATAGTCGATGCAACGCACACATGCCACGTAGACATGCTTCATATAATAGTTGTCGCGGTTGTCGAGACCATTGTTCAGATACTCGTTGCCGTCGGAGAAAGCGGTACTGATTTCCTTGAAAGTCTCAGAACTCAATTCGGGATGTAGTCCATGGATTTCTATTTCAAGGCGTATAAACCCATTCTTGGCATAGTAGGTGTTGCGCATGGGTTCCTTGATGGTCTTGATGCCAGCACCAGGAGGACATAGCACGACGGGATATTTTCCCTCTTTCTTTGGCTTGGTCAAGTAACCATAGACGCTATGCCGCTTGTCGGTCTTGATTTTCAGCAGATAGCAGTCAAAGTCATCGGTGGTGTATTTATCCACCTTTTCACAGGTGACAGACACGGGATATCTCCTTGCCTCATCCAAAATCTTTTGCCAGAAGTCGTCAAAGTCAGACGGATTCTTTGTATAGGGTGTTAGCTTTTCAGGCGAGAACCCCACTTTCACGTGATGATTGTATTTCTTGCCGCCCACAGTTGCCGATAGCCGAAGGTCAAGAAAACCAGGCTTTTTCATAGTCCCGATGTCGATGATGGCGTGTCCGTTCCTCAATTTTGTCTTTCCTTTTTGTGTGGAGGGCATCATGTCTGGTCCTATCTCATAGTTCACCTCCACCTCTTGTGGGATGCCGTAGAAATAGACTCCCACGTCTATCTTGGCTTTCTCACCCGTCTTGTAGAGCCAGTTGGCATGGTCGGGTATGGTCAACCATAGGCAGTCGCTTCGGTAAGGATAGTTCTCTGCTCTCATTCCCAAACAAATGAGGAGTGATAAAGCAAACAATAGTCTTTTCATAAAGGGTTTCTTGATTTGTTTCGTTGATTGATAGTGATGGCTACGTCAAGGTCATCACGCTTTTGTAGCATGAAATGAAGAAAGGGATGCACACGGCATCCCTTCCTTCTTGAAATGAAACTTATTCTTGCTTGAAACCGTATCCGTTGGTGAATCCGCCATTGCTCATCACATTGGGCGTGAAGGGCCAATAGTGGATGGGAGCGGTCTCGTAATCGTATTCATAGAATAAATACTTGTAGTACTCGTCGGCATTGTCGACAAGAGTCTTTCCCCAGTCTACAGCCTTGTAACCGTCCTCCACAAGGGCTGCAACTTCGGCATCGCTGAGATGGTTGAACAGTCCTTGGATAGCCAGATTGGTCAAGGTGTTGCCTTTGTAGTCAAGACCGTATGCAGACCAGTCGTCATTCACGCCACGCCAACCTGGGAATAGGATGGGGTCATTCTCACTCCCTATGGGGCACTGGGCTGTCAGCCGATGTCCCTTAGCAGCCTTGGCATCCACCATCTTCGTATAGATTTGTGCGGAGATGACATTACCATTGTCAAACTGATAGAAACCGTTTGCAGCCAAGCCATCAAGCATCTTCTTGGTCAAGTCTTTCACTGCCTTTACCTTCTTGCCGATAAGACCTGTGCGAATAAGTACCTCACGACGGTCGCCCTCGCCAGCAAACTCAAAGCCACGCTCGTCGATGATAGCCTCATATAGCGAACCCTCTTTGGAGATGAAGGCATCCACATGAGCCTTTCCTGCGGGGAATGCTCGTTCACGGATGATGGTTAGGTATCTCTTTGCCTCTGCATCCTCACCCAATGCGGCACATGCCTCAGCGTATCCGAGATAGATTTCCGACATACGCATATAAGGACCATTGATTCCCGATTTACGTTGGTTGGCAGTCCATACTTTCGTCTGGCGGTTTTCATCCCATTTGTTATATGAAATACCCCCGCCCTTGCCTTGTGAACCAGGGTTGAATGGTAACAAAATCTCTGTTCCATCACCACCATTGGTAGCCGTGACAGTACAAGCCACATCACGGCGCATGTCATTGGGATCAAACATTCCATAATAGAATGCAGGGTTGATACGACCCTGTCCATAGTTCTTGCAAGGATAATTGTTCTTGCTGCCACCTGTCGTCGGGCGACCAAAGGAATAGGGGCGAGCGTCGTTTCCTGCGCCTTGTGAGATGGGAACCTCATAGATGGACTCGTCCGCAAAGCCATCGTCGTCCATGTGCATTTGCTGGAAGAAGTATTGGTATGGGTTGCCGTAGGCGCGTCCACTTTCTGCCTTTCGTGGGTCAGTGGTGTGGAACTGGGCTGTGCCAGGATTGTCTATTACTGCCTTGAAATACTCCTTCGCCATCACATAGTACTTTTGATAGTCAGAGCGGCGACCGTAAGAGGCACCATTATTGTCCTTACCCATCTTCTCAAAGGTCAATGGATTGCCCTCGCCGTCAGTACGGGGAGAGATGTCGCCACGGCGGATTTGATAGCCACCAGCCTCCAAAGCTATACGGCCGATCAATCCTTCCACATATGTGCGTGAAAAATAGTTTTTGCCTGTAATGCCAGGGATGGAACCTACGCGGTACATCAAGGGGGCAGCCTCGGTCAACTCTTTCAAGATGACATCATAAATGGAGTCGCGCCCACAAAGGTTTCCCGTATCGGTCGCCTTGCCACTGAGGTAAGGCACGTCGCCAAAGTATTTTAGCAACTCTCGGTAAGCGGTGGCTTTCAGTGCCACTGCCTCGCCATAGAGCTGTCCCATGGTACTCTCGGTGCCAGAGGCAATCATCTCGTCAAAGCCTTCGGATGTCTGTGTGGCTTGCACCACGATGTTGGCTTTGTTAATGATAGCATAGAGAGAGGCATACGTGTCGTTCTCTTTTTGATAACTCAATAGGGCATATTCGCCAGCATACTTACCATTCTGATAGAAGCATTCAGGATAATGGCGGCCAGGCTGTGCGTTAAAGCCTTCGGGGTGACGCTCGATATCTGAGCCCGCTACGTCGGCAGCATAGAACAGACCGTCGCCAAACACCTTGTTCTGGGCGGCGTTAATCCACTCAGCGTATGCTCCCTCCAATGCCGCACGGGCGGTCTCGCTGGTCGAGAACACGAAGGCGGCATCCGTCTTTGACGGGGAGTCTGTTTCCAAGAAATCGCTACAGGATGTTGTCAATGCCAAGGCTCCTGCTACGAATAAAGTCGAATATAATATCTTTTTCATGTTTTTGTTTCCTCCCATAAATTAGAATGCAACATTAAGACCAAACGTAAAGGTACGGGCACGGGGGTAGGAATTCCAGTCGTAATTGGGTACGGGGAATCCATCCTGTCCGCCCGGACGTGTGTTCACATCGGGGTCGATGCCGTTGTAACCAGTAATGCAGAAGAGGTTTCCACCCGTGAAGTACACGCGGAGGCTGTTGATACCCACTCTTTGCGTTAATGACTTGGGCAGGGTGTAGCCAATCGTCAACGTATTTAGGCGTAGGTAAGAAGCGTTCTCTATAAACTCCGACGACACCATTCCATACTCACAATAGGGCAGGGCATGTTGGGCGTTGGCGTTCAAGGCTGCAAGGGCGGTGGGATCTGTCACGGCATAGAGGTCACCATTGGCATCCACGTCGTACATCCTCCAGCAGTCATTGATGAGTGCCAGGCGGTTCCATCCGTAGCTTGTGTTCTTGTTACCCATCATGGAGTGCATAGCGTTAGCGTTGTATACGTCGCCGCCAATCTGGTAGGTGAAGCCCAATGAAGCATCAAATCCCTTGTAATTGGCATTGATATTGAAACCACCCGTATGCTTGGGCATGGTGTGTCCAATCACGCAGGCATCGTCTTCTGTTACGACTCCGCTACCATCGGTGTCTTCAAACTTCACCACACCGGGGAAGGCAATCTGTCCATCGGGAAGGTTGTAGGGCTTGTAGCCCGAATAGTTCACCACGCCTTGGATGTCGGGAACACCTGGCTTGAGCGTATAGACATTCTCACCAGCGGCATTCTGTGTCACATTAAAGTCATCCACAGTATAGAATCCTGCCGACTTGTAACCGAAGATGGTACCGACGGGTTCGCCCTTGCGGATGATGTAGTCGTTATAGGGGCGTTTCATCGACGACCCCCAGTTGGTATGAGTGTCGGCATTCACGCCCTCACGTACCTTCTCCACATTATTCTTATTATAGTTATATGTGGCGTTGAAGCTGAGATTGAAGTCCTTGGAACGGATAATCTCATAGAACACGGAGAGTTCGAGACCCTTGTTTGAGGTCTCGCCCACATTCTGGTATTGGTAGCTATGGCCAGTGGTCTCGGCGACAGGTACTTTCATCAAAATATCCTTCGTCGTGTTCCAGTAAGTCTCGATGCTACCGCGCAGCTTGCCATTCCAGAAGCTGTAGTCGATACCGATATTACGTGAGACGGTGGTCTCCCATTTCAGGTCGGGGTTGGCGAGGATGTCACCAGGCTTGAAGGTCACGGTACGCTTGTCTCCGTTCCATGTAATCTCGGGTACCCAGTACTCTTTCCAGAGACTGGCATCAATGGCATCATTACCCGATGTACCGTATGAGAGACGTAGTTTCAAGTTGTCAAGCCAGTCGCGTGTGTTTGCCATGAACGGCTCGTCGGAGATACGCCATCCGAATGCTGCCGATGGGAAATAACCCCAATGCTTGTTTGGAGCAAAGTTGGAGCTACCGTCTGCACGGAACGTGGCGGTGAAGAGATAGCGACCCAAGAAGTCATAGTTCACACGACCAAACCATGAAAGCGTGTGCTTGGGTTCACCAATGGTATTGCTGAGATCCGAAGTCTTCTTTGTTTGGTCATAATAGTCTTCCTTCATGTTGTACATCTGTATCAGGCCAAAGGCTCGATCCATGTCAAATTCTGTGGGGAAGCCTGCGCCAATCATCTTGCTGGAGTTGCTCTTGCTTGCCAATACCTCGTTACCGAGAAGCAACGAAAGGCTATGGTTCTCGCCGAGTCCTTGTACCTCATAGTTGACGGTGGTTGCCCAACGGATGCCGTAACCATCCCCTTTGGTCAGCTCTGCCTTATTGTAGGGGTTGGTGGACTTGCCGGCATCCCAGTTTCGCGTCTCACTCCAGTTGCGTCCCAATGACAGTTCGCTTTTGGCGGTCAGCCCATCGATGACTTTCCACGTCAGCGCACCCATGCCACGAAGGCGTTGACGCTTGGTGATGTTGGTGTAGTTGTCGATGATAGCTAACGGGTTAAAACTTTCTTCCACGCTTGAGCTACCCATGGAGAGCAATGCGGAGTTGTCTGTACCCATTGGGTTGTCGATGGGACGGTAGCCATAGACGGAGTTGCCAGCGGCATAGTCGAAGTTTGTTCCCTCAAACTTCATCTCGCTATAACGTAAGTCAGCATCAAAGGTCAAGTTTTTGGTTATCTTCTGTGAAATCTTGAAGTTGCCGTTCCAACGTTGGAAGCCAGACTTGATGCGGATTCCGTCGTCGGTCAGGTAGTTCACTGTGGCATAGTATTTCGTGTTTTGGTTACCGCCAGAGAGGGATAGGTCATGGTTCCAAGATCCAGCTGTACGCATCACGTCATCCACATAGTTGTGTACGGCGACGTTCTTATAGTCATTCAAGTGGTTGCCATACTTGGAGCCGAGGCCGAAATACTCGGCGATGCCATCATCCTCGTTCATGCCGTATGCGGTGGCATAGCTCCAGGTATGGAGTACGTAATGGTAGGCATCCATCACGTCGAGGGTTTTCGGCGACTTCTTGATTTGGTAATACATGTTGTATTTCACCTTGGCCTTGCCATCTCCCTTTGAGCCTTTCGTGGTCACGAGAATCACACCATTGGCACCACGCGCACCATAAATGGCGGTGGAGGCACCATCTTTCAACACGTCGATGCTCTCGATGTTGTCGGCGGGAATGTCGCTGATATCGCTCACCTGTACACCATCAACGATGTATAGTGGGTCGTTGCTCTGTGTGATGGAACCGCCGCCACGCACACGGATGGACATCGTGGCTCCAGGGCGACCGTCTTGTGACACCACACTCACACCTGGCAACTGGCCTTGCAATGCCTGTGCAACGTTAGACACGGGGTTAGCAGCAAGCTTGTCGCCACTGACGGATGCGACAGCACCAGTCAAATCCTTGCGTTTCATCGTACCGTAACCGATGACCACCACGTCTTCGAGGGTGGTGTTGTCTTCAGCCAGCACAACATTAAGTGAAGAGGAGTTGCCCACGTTGACAGTCTGTGTCTGATAGCCCACGTAGGAGAAGGTCAATTGAGCGGATGATGGAACTGAGGGAATGGTAAATTTACCATCCATGTCAGTCACCGCCCCTGTGGAGGAGCCTTTAATCATCACGCTCACACCAATCAAGGGTTCGCCAGAGGCATCCTTTACGGTACCCGTAACGGATTTCTGCGCAAAACCCACCAACCATAGCATACTACATGCCATAGCCAAACAAATACGTCTGATCTTTTGGTTCATGGATTACATTAATTAATAAGTAAAATAGTTTGTTTCGTTGGCAAAATTATAAATAAATATTGAAATAAAAGAGTTTTTAATTAAAAAACACATAATTGCCACATAATCAAGATAGATTTAAGATAGAAGATGGGTAGATTCAAGCCATGCCCAAACATCAACCTTCCAAAGTTGCCCTCCCCTCTGCCTTGTATTCTGTAGGTGTCTTTCCTGTCTCTGCCTTAAAACATTTACCGAAATACTTGGGGTCAGAGAAACCGCAACCGTATGCCACATCGTTTACCGACATCCCCTCTTCCAGCATTCCACAGGCTTTCCTGATTCTGGCACTGCGGATGAAATCGAGGGGGGTCACGCCGAGGAGCGACTTCATCTTGCGGTTGAGACCCGAGCGACTGGTAGCCGTCGCTTCCGCCATGTCGCCGATGTTGATGTCTGGGTCGCCAATATGTTCCTCGATGAATCGCATGGCTCGTTGCATGAAGGCATCGTCTTCTGGTTTCAATCTATGTGTTCTTTCGGTAGGTTGGGGCTTTTCCGTATGGAGAGGATGGCTTACCAAGGGTTTGCTGTCAACATCTTGTACATCTTGGTCATGCTGGGGCTGTGCGTTGAGCAGGGCAAGATATGCCTCGTAGGTCTCATGTTGTCGCTTATTGAGCATGATGATGTGGCGATAGGTGCGGTAGATGGCATACCCCACAATGGCGATGAGCAGCAGCAGGAGCAACTTTGCCCATCCCGTCTCCCAGAATGTCGGTTTGACGATGATGGTTAATGTGCGCACGTTGTCCATCCAGATGCCGTCGCTGTTGGTGGAGCGGATTTGCAGATGATATGTCCCAGGTCGCAAGTCCAATAGGTTGACACTTCTGTTCTTCCCGATGTCATTCCATTCCTTGGTGTTCTCGCTGATCTTGAAGGCATAGTTGATGCCTTGGCTGTTCGTGTAGTCAAGGGCTGCGAAGTACACGATAATGTTGCGTGCTGGCGGCATGAGGGTGAGCGTGTCGTACCGTGTGGCGGCGCGGTCGATGGCTCCATTCTCGATGGAGATGCCTGTTAACGAAATGGGAGGCACGAACTGGTTTTTCTTGATGTCTTTGATACTGATGGTCAAGGCACCATCTTGTAGCCCGAATATCCACCTTCCATCGGGCAGTTGGATGGGACAGGCATCGGAGAAGCGCAATCTGTCCTTCCAAAAGAAGGAGGTATGTCCTTCTTTAGTCGGTTTGTCAGGGTTGAGGAGGATGACTTGGTTGTTGCTCACGATGGAAATACCATCTCCGTATGGATAAGCTGAGAGGGCGACGTCCGATGGCAAGCCCGTTGCCATGTGGTGATGCTTAAATTCCAGGGTATTTGCCAAGAGGTTTTTTGTGGTCACTTGGTTCACGCCGCCACTCTCAGTACAGACGAAGATGCGCCCTTTCTTGTCTTGTGTGACATACATGGTGGCATCATTGCTGAGGCTCGAACTGCGATTCATGTCCTTGGAGTGGCATCTCCATCGGATTTCCCGTGCATCCTTTTTGCTGACATCTGCCACGAGGAGTCCTGTGGTGGTGGCAGCCAAGAGGATGTTGTCCTTGGTGATATATATTTGTCTTGCCCGTTTACATGTCTCCTTTGGCAATTGCAAACCATTGTCAGCGTGCAGGAATAGTAACGCTTTGTCCCATGGACGTTCGATACAATTGACACCGCCATCGAAGGTGGCGAGCCACAATCGCCCATAACAGTCTTCCGTAATGTAATACACATCATTGCAACTTAGGGTGTTGGGGTCAGTGGGGGAGTGACGGAAGGCTTCGATAGAGAAGTTGCCGTCGCCTTGCTCATGCAAGCGGAATAGGCCATCGGGCTTGCTACCCAACCAGAAAATGCCCTTGGAGTCTTGGTATAGGCTATATATGGGAGAACCAAACGTGGTGTAATGCCGTTGCAACCGTCCATCGCGCCCCAAATATCCCAAGAGGTGATTGTCTTTGTCGTACAACCTGACAGTGGCATCCTCCCTGCTCGTCACCCAATATCGTCGATTGTTGTCGAGAAGGAAACATCGGATTTGTGCGGGCTTCTCTTGGGGGAAAAAGGTGTATGGACGCTTGTCGAAGGTCAGGCGATATGCTCCATAACTGCTGCATAGCCACACATTGCCTTGGTTGTCGGTGATGCAATAGCGTGGGTTGTTGCTGATGCCAATGTCATCCGGGATGCTCCATGCCTTGCCATAGTGGTCTGTGAAAAGATAGGGCTTGCCATTGTCGCGCAAGAAAATCTCTCGCCGCCCGTCGAAGACACTCTTCCATTTGGCTATGCTTTCTTTCGGAATCTCGTGGAATTGGCAAGTTTTCACGTTGAAGAGGAAGACAATGCCATCTATCAGGCACACCAAATTGCCGTCTTCATCAAGCATCATGTCACGGATGCGGTCAGACGGCATGTTCACACCATCGCCTACTTGCGACTTGAAGCACTCAAACTGGTAGCCGTCATATCGGTTCAGCCCGTTCCAAGTGCTAAACCACATCATGCCATTCTTGTCTTGCACAATCTGCGTGACATGCCATTGCGCCATGCCAGCGAACTCGTCGAAGTGGGTGACATGACACACTGACTCCTTAGCCCACATCCATAGTGGGCATAGCATTAGGATGATAGTCGTGAGCCTCTTACGCATTTTTATTACCTATCTGTTTGCAAAATTATGAAAAAATCATTAAAAACATTATGGTATGGAATATTTTAACATTGAAAAATCATGACAAAATAAATTCTCGAAATAGTAGTGAAAAAAGGTTAATATGCCCCCAATCAACTCGCCATGATGCCGCCATTTGGCGCGGAATCACGAATTTAACATTCTTTATGTGGCATTTTCAATCGTAGATGCCGCATCCATCCCTTGAGAAAATGGCATTTTTGAGGCTCGGATGCCGCCCAAGAGATGTTAAATCGCCGTATTTGCCGCCCTCAATGACGGCTCTCTTTTTGCAAGATGCTGATAATGAGCATGTTGCGAAATGCGCAAAAAACGCGATATTTTCACCCAATAATCAGTTTGTTGATAAAGAGGGCTGTTTTTT
The DNA here is from genome assembly GCA_017548525.1 of Prevotella sp. Classification (GTDB taxonomy): domain Bacteria; phylum Bacteroidota; class Bacteroidia; order Bacteroidales; family Bacteroidaceae; genus Prevotella. Next base: position 8,143 of record JAFYZV010000051.1, on the reverse strand, counting down.
CGCCTATTTCTTGCCTAATTTTGAATGTCGTGTTGGCTGTTCATTGAGGTATAAACTATCAATGCCTTAGACAAACAAATAAGGGGAATGGATTGACAATGTCCATTCCCCCTGATGGGTTTTCCTTGAAAGTAATATGTTACTTCGCCGTGAAGCTTGTCACGCTATTTGATCCCACGGTGGAGCTGCCGAGATAGATGCCGTGCCAAACCGTGGTGGCATCGGTGGGAGCGGCGGTGTTGTACTTGATATAATACGTGCTATTCGACTTCATGCCCGTGGCTGTGATAAGCGAGAGGGTGCTTGAGATGCTGGCGGGGAAGCTATAGGTCACGAGGTTGTTGCCATTAGAATCCGAGAGGGTGTAGTAACGCCCAGTGGAATAGCTGACGGAACTGGTTAGGAAAGTATAACCTTGTGCCGCATTGGAGATGGTGCTCGACGATGAGCCTCCCCATCCGCCGCCACCGCCTTGGCTGCCTCCTGCGCTGATGGCGATGCCCGTACCTGTGATTTGGATATAGCTGTTGTTGTCACAGTCGAGACCTTCCTCTGGCGAACCTTTCGTGGTGTATGCGAATACAGCCCCGTTGCCGATGGTGATGGCTCCCGAGCGTCCATAGTTGGAATCCACGGCATCGTTGCCGTTGGAGTAACACACCGTCACACCGCCATTGAAGTAGATGGCTCCGCTGGAGTTGATGCAGTCGTCATAACATGCCAAGTAGTGTTTGCCACCCTTGATGTCGATGCTTGTCTTCGACTCCAAACCCTCTGCGCCATCTGTCTTTGTGGAAACAACGGTCTCGCCACCATAGATGACAACAGAACCCTGTACCTTGATGGCTTTTGCCGATGAGCCACTATTGCCACCCATGCCGCCAGGACCAGGGAATCCTCCGCCACCAGAGGAGGAGCCTCCGAGTGAGCTTCCCGTTGTGTTGACGGTAAGTGTGGGTCCCGTTCCATCGGACAATCCCTGTGTGTATGTACCCGAACTCTTGATGCCCTTGCCACCCGTGCCACTCATGTTGATGGTGATCGTACCTGCATTGAGGGCAATCTTCGTGTCCGCTTTCAAACCCTTGGCGGTGTAAGAGTCATTTGTTCCCGTTTGTCCCGCTCCGCTATTGGTGATGTTGAGTGTACCACCATTGGTGGTGATGTTAGTGGCAGAAATTCCCCTTGCCGCCGAACCCGTGGCTGTGATGGTCAGTTGACCGTCGTTCTGGATAAAGTCAACGGTCTTCACACCTGAGCTATACGACGCATCATTGTTGATGACCTGCATTGCTCCACTGGGTTTGAGCGTGACATTGCCACCATTGATTGTAACGGTTGCCTTCGACTTGATGCTCTTGCTCATCGCCCCACTATTGGCAATGGTGATAGTACCACCACCGATGGTAAGATTACCGTCTGTCTTGATGCCCGCCGCATTATATGCCGTCCCGTTGTCTTCCGACACATCCGAGGTTCCACCGTATGTGTTAGTGACATTAGAAAGTTGGTACGTGCGTGTGGTTCCGCTTGTGGTGTAGCTATTGGAAATGCTGTAATAGATGTCAGAACCCGAAGTGGGACCGCTAAACGTTGCCGACTTGATGGTATAAGTCGTTCCGCGACTATTATAATCATCGCTCTTGAAATAATACGTACCCGAGTTGGATGCACCGAAGTCGTAATAATAGAATGTCACGGTGTTATAACCATTCGACCTCGATACGGTATTGGTCAATTGTTGTACCAACGTTCCGTCACTCTTATAGAGATAGAGCGTTCTCCATGCACTGGTGCTACCGCCGGGGTTGAATCCTCCACCGCCTCCCGAAGTAGGCAAGCTGACATAAATCTTATACGAAGAAGTTGGCGTTTCGGGAGACGAACCCGATGTTTCCGCCGTGCCTCCCACGCCGTTTGCCTTGATGTCAATGGTGGTCGAGGCTTGGCTCTCGTCGATGCTAATGCTGCCGTCGGCACTCATTCCCTTGCCTCCAGCGGCGGTATTGTTGATGTTGATGGTGCCTCCAGTAACCACGATGTTGCCGTCAGCCTTGATGCTTGTGGGGTAGCTGATGTCGTTTTCTTCCGTCACAATGTTGCCCGTCTGCGTCACGGTGAGCGAGCCACCCGACATCTTGACATCGCCTCCCGCCTTGATACCTTTCGCACCATCGGCAGTCACGGTAAGCGTCAACGTTCCGTCTTCGATATAGACGTTGCCACTATCTTCTCCATCATGGCCAGAGATTTCTCCTGTACTTTCCGTTCCGTCTATATCTATTTGTATGGCATCGTCGCCCACACCGCTGACGGTGAGTGTTCCGCTCTCCATCAAGAAGTACTCATCGCAGGAGATGCCATCCTTCATGGCTTGCTTCACGTTGACGGTACAATTCTTCATCTGCATATACTCGGCACTCTTGATGGCATGAGCCAATTTGCCATAGACGTTCAACGTACCCTTGCCCTTCAGTTCCAAGTGTCCTTTGCAATACAAAGCTGACTTCTGCGAGCCGTTTGCCGCATCGGTCAACGTGTTCTCCGTGTCTTTCTTCACGCTCAAAGCAATGCGCTTACCGTCCATGATGTTGATGGCAGCACCCGAATAGACGGGGTTGGCATTCGTCAATGTGAGTCCGTTGAGTTCGATGGTTGCCTTGTAGGAACCCGTCATATAGAACTCGCCATCATCCGACGACCCCGATAACGTGTAAGTAATCTCGCCTGTCTCATCGCTCACATCGCTCCCTTGCGCAATGTTCACGTGCGCTCCGCTAACCGTAGGCGTGATAAATTGGGCAATATTGCCCGCCACCCTTACTTTGGCTGACGTGCCTGAATAGGTGACTTCCACCGTGTTGTCGGTCACGGGGCTATTGTCGATAAACATATTGTCCACCTCAGAGAGCGTGAACACCTTATTAATAATAGTACACGTTGTGGCATTGGCGTAATTCATGTCGCCACATTGTGAGGCTGGGAAGGCATAAGTAACGTCGCCCTGCACCACGTTTAGCGTTTGTGCCATCATCGCCACCGACATGAGGACGGCGGAAAAGAGCATGGATAATCGTTTCATCTTAATAGATTCTTTAAAATATAGAGCAAAAGTAGAACAAAAATACCCATTCGCCAAAAAGTTTCAACGAATGGGCTGATTCTTTCAACAAAAACTAAAACTTGTATTTATATCCCAATCCAATAATGTGCATGTTGGGGTCGCTGTCGAAATCATCGCTCCCCTTGACGTGTTGGTAACGGTAATAGAAACTCAATGTTTGGGGTTTTGCTATCTTCCAGTCGGCACCTATGGTGTAGCGCGTCTTATAAAGCGACCAAGCATTGTATGTCTCCACACTCACGAATGGGTCTACCTTGCAATGGGGGATGTTGTATTCCAACATCAAGCGACTGCGCAAGACATTCTTTCCCTTGCCCTTGTAGGTCTTTTCTTCATTATTTATGATAGGATAATCATCATAGAGAACGCCATCAAGAGAATAACTGTATTCATACGTTTCGCGAGTAACAGTTTTTGCGGGACGATAGGTGTATTGCCAACGCTCTCGTAAAGAAACATTCAATCGTCCAATATCGATGCTACCCGTCAACGACACATTAAATCGGTGTCGCTTTCCCCAATAATTTGGGTTGATGACAATCTTCTTCACCTTGCCATAATAACCATAAGGCTCACCCGTATCCTCATCTATATCATCTTCGCTGTCGAAATATGTGTATTTGTCGTTTTTCTCATTGTTGTCATTCAAGAATGTATAACCAACGGAAGCCTTGAGCCAATTTGTAAGTTTATAGTCAGCATCCACGCCCACACTCCAACGGTCGGAGGTCTTCAGGTCATCGCGTAGGCGGTATTCAGCCTCCACACCTACATTGAAACGCTTGTCAATCTTCTTCACGACACCAGCGGAAAACCATGCCCCGAAATCGTCGCTCTGTGCAAATGATCCCAAAGGGCAGAGCAACATCATCACAACGATGGTAACCTTATTAATCTTGTTTCTCATGATATGCAATTATTGGTTGTCCATCATTTCCGTTTGTTTCAGCTTCACCTTATTGTCTACGCTATTGGAATAAAGACCATCAGGGTCATCATAATACACCCTTACCACTGTCATGTCGCGCAGCATGTCAACGCCGCCCACTTCTACTTTTTTGATTTTCAAACCAAGGCGTTGCTCCAAATCGGCAATGAGTTCTTCCCTCCGTTCTGGCTTGATGAGTTCAATGCGGTCGTATTGCACCAATTTGGAATGGCGGATATGCAAGGACTTCTCGCAAAGCCATATCGCCACGGTCACGATGAAGTCGGTCACGAGGATTTCGGCGAGGGTCGCGGAACTGGCAATGGCATTCACCACCGATAGTGAGATGATGACAAAGAGGTAGGTCATTTCCCTCACGGGCATCGCATCGGTGCGGTAACGCATGATGGAGAAGATACCGAAGAGGCCGATACCGATACCCATGGATGTCTTGCCGCCCAACTTGTCGAGGCCGAAGATCATGAAGAATACCAAGAAGAAGATGGCGATGCTCGTCAAGAGGAACGTGAAATAGAAGTCTCTGCGTTTACTCTTGCGATAATAGAGCCTATCGATGATAAACCAGTTGAAGAGGATGCAGACAGTGAAGCGTATCATCATCTCCACGAAGTCATCTGTAAACGAAAATAAATACTGTAAATCCATGTATGTAAAATAATTAGTTGTTCAAAATAAAGACGATGAATCATGATACAAAATCTTGGAAACATCGATGAGCTTGGGCTTGAAGCGGTTGATTTGCAACTGGTCGTTGGTCAATGCCGACCCCATGCAATACTTACTGAAACCATGGGGAAACACGCGCAATTGACGTAACATCTCCAAAACAGGCGAATAACAAAGGCCGTCGCGCTTGAGTTCCACGATGACCAACTCGCCCATGTGTCTGTTCACTCCAGACACTAAATTGAAAAATTGAAGGTTGGAATCGATGGTCAATCGCTCTGTCTTCGCCTTGTTGACCAACGTGATGCGGTCGAAGTTGTTGCGAATGGCAGGAATCAAATCCGCCTTGTCATAGCGTAGGTGCTGCTGGAGAAACTCGATTTTCTCTTGTTCATCCAAGTTCATGTCCGTCACCTTCATCCGTTTCTTCTTCGTTCGTCCGTGGTTGTTCTTGGTCTTTACCTCCATGAATTGGAGGTTAGAACTGACATACGTGCGGAAACGCAACTTCTGCCTACCCGTATGACCGCTCTGGTGAACGTAGAACATGTCAAACTCCGTGGTGTCATAGTAGGTGGTGTCATACCGCATGTTGCGCTCGCCGGCAATCTCCTGCGCCCAATACTTCTCCCTTGCCATCGCCAAGAGTCGCATCAGCACGGGCATCGTAGTGACAAACTTGGTGTCAATGCGGTTCATCAGTTTGATGCCGCTCATCTCCTCCAAGCTGATAGGTGCATATTGGGCGAGTATTTCGTTCATTGCGTTTTAGGTTACAATAATGTTGCAAATATACCGATTTCGTTCAAAAAGTGCAAAAAAAATCAGTAAAACCTTTCATTTTGTCAGTATTTTCCTTCAAATTGAAGGTTTTATACATTAGAAAACTTCTCAATGATTTCAAGGGGTACCCTGCCAATGCTTGCCGCTGTCATGCTATACGTGCTGCATGAAGAGCCGAGAATGCGGTTGGTTGCCGCCAAGAGATACATCTCCACGAGTGCATCCTCCATCCCTTCCAGGTTTCCACGTGCCGCCCTGTTGGGTGATGTAATGATTCGGTTGCCGAAGAAGCTGCGCATTTCCCCCTTCACCTCTTCGGAGTCCGTGGCAAGATAGAACTTCACATCGTCGGGTTCTTGGTGCATTCGCTCAATGAAGAGGTGGGTGGGGCTGTTTTGTATGGAACGGATATTGTCGGTGCGACGGATGTGAACGCCTATCGTTTGTTGTGAAAAGTCTTCTTTTATCTGGTTGATTCTCTTTTGTAAATGACTGACAGGATGGTAGATGTCAAACGAGTCATCTGGTATTTCCTTGGCGATAAAGTAGACATCTGAGGCGAGCCAGACCTTCTTGCCTTTACACCAAGCCGTGAAATCGAAGTCTTTGTAATAGGCTTTCGATGCATCGATTCGGTCAAGGCAATCGTCGTATAGGCAATGCTCGAAGAGTTTTGGGATGTAAAGATTTCGTTTTCGGGGAATGTCGCGCATCACTTTGTCGAGCAGGGTGGCTTCCCGCAATTGGGTTTGTGAAATGTTCAAGGGTTGAAACAATTGGTCGAACCTGCATCCCAATCCCCAGTCTTGAAACCAGATGATGTCAAGTTTGCTTTGAGTTGTTTGCGCCAAGCGGATGGCTGCCGCCATGGATTTCATCCTGTTGCCAAGTCCCCCTGCGGGTACGAAGGTGATCATATTTTCTTTTTTAGGAATTGGATACATTCATCAAGAATCTTTGCATGAGCCATTTTCATGACGATGAAATAAAGGACAGCGGCTATCACAATCCTGCTTATAAGGAGAATCCACAGGCTTTCGATGGACGATGTGAGATAGTGGGTGACCACCATCACGCCCAAAGCTATCAAGGCAAAGGGCAGGGTGTCTTTGAGGAACATGCCGATGCCATATCCCGTCAGCCGTTTAGTGAAATGATGCCATACGAGTACCCATAGACAACTCAAAGTGACAAACCCAATTACCATTGTGTGTATCCCATAACGGGAAAGTATCACCATCAATGCGATTTGTAAAACGGCTAATGTGACGGTACTCCAGAAGTAAGTTCCCGACTTCCCTTTGCTCACAATCATGTTGGAGAGCAGGACGGTGAGCGGTACCATGGACCACGACACACATAGGTATTGCATCAGCTTGGCAGACTCAATCCATTTCTCCGTGATGGCAAGCACTATGAACTCCCGTGCCACCAATGCCAAGCCAAACATCAGGGGGAAGGTGATAAATGCCGTGAAACGCATCATCTTGCGCAACACCATGAGTTGGCGTTCACGCTCATCATTGAGTCCGACCAAGATGGGTTGGGCTACCTGTTGCACCATGCCTTGCACCAGATAGGCGCATTTGCTGCTCCAAGTGTTGGCTTGCGAATACGTTCCTGCTACTTCCTTGGTGAAGAATCGTCCCAAAAGAATGTTCAACACATTATTATTTATATGGATGGCAATGTTCGTCGCCAGCATCTTACACGAGAAAGGAAACATTCGTTTCACGGGGGCGAAGTCCAATTCCATCGTGGGTCGCCACGGCGAATAGTGCCACACCATCAAGGTGTTCAACCCGATGTAGACGATGCTTTGTGTGGCAAGCGACCAGTACTTGCACCCCAACCATGCCATCGTTGCTCCGATGATGCTGGAAATCAATACCGAAAACATACCCGCCTTGGCTTGTTGCTTCACTTTCAGGTTCTTGAAAAGTACTGCCGACTGTGCCGTTCCCAAGGCGGAGAGGGGAATCACAAGGAAGGCATAACGGCAAAGCTTGGTCAGTTCTGGCTCATGGTAGAACTTCGCAATCAAAGGCGAAAGGAAGAAGAGCAAGACATACAAGGCACATCCCACGATGATGTTAAACCAGAAAACGGAGTTATAGTCGCGGTGAGAGGGTGCTTTCATGTTGGTGAGTGCCACCGTGAACCCGCTATTTTGCAACTCCTTGGCGATGAGTGGGAAGATGGCAATCATCGTCATCATGCCATAATCGGCCTGTGAGAGCAAACGACCGAGGATAATGCCAAACACCACACCAATCAATTGCTGTACGCCATTGTTGGTGAAGCCCCAGAAAAGCCCCTTGGCGGTTTTCTCTTTCAACGACTCTTCCATATAAGAGGATTTGGAGTATCGGAGTTCAAGGAGTTCAAGGAGTTCAGACAATAGTCATCGCAGCGCAAAAAACTAATGTCTGAACTCCTTGAACTCCTGAACTTCTTGAACTCCTCATAGTTATATTGTTATTTCCGCTTGCAAATATAGATAAAATTCGGCAATTATAAGCCAGTTGTGATAAAGAATTTGCTTTTCTTTAGAGGAAAGATACAATAAAAAAATGAAGATTGAAAATTGGCTAAACAGCATCTTCTTCAATCTTCAATCT
>JAFYZV010000050.1 GCA_017548525.1 Prevotella sp. | reverse complement strand
GGCACGGTAGTATTCACCACTGTTTGAGGTGTTAGGAACATGCTCGACGAGGAGCGTTCATCTTGTGCCGATGCCACCATACATAGATGGAGGGTAACGACGGCAACAACTATACGTATAAATATATTATGATACTTCTTCATACCACATCAATTTATATCTTCACTTTTCTATTCCGATAACCAAAGAATAAGCCTAAAAGAATAGCGATAAACAAGATGCCGTAAGATACGTAAGCCATCGTCTCTGTGCGTTCCAATGACTTGGGCTTGAAAGTCAACTCCACTTGGTGTTGTCCAGGTTGTATCTTCATGGCACGGAGGATGTAATTGACACGCCCCATCTCCATGAGTTCGCCACCATCCACCGTCGCTGTCCAACCAGGATAATATACTTCCGAGAACACCACTACCCCACCCTTCTGCGATTGTACGTCGTAAGTAAGCTGGTTGGGTTCGTATGCGGTAAGCGTCACGAGTGCTGAGTCATCTTCCACAGCATCCTCTCCAATGATTTCCTTGAATGCCTTGTCTGCCACCGCCTCATTTCGCAAGTCCACTTGACCCAATGAGGCGAGTTCTTCCGTGGCGTTATCCACGTATTTCACACGATCCACGAACCAAGCGTTTCCGTATGCGTATGGATTCATGATGGGTACGGTCTGTCCTCCTTGTAGCGGAACAATGACATATTTCATATTGAGCATGTTCAAAACTGGATAGATGGAGTCGCCCGCTACCTGTGTCATGTCGCCGTTTGCCTCGGCAATGGCGGGCATCATCTTCTGCATCTCGGGCGAGATATATGCCTCTATCATCTCTTGGTAGCGGCGTAACTTGGCAGCATGATAGCCTCCAATGCTCTTGTGATAGTAAGAAGTCTCGTTCTCGTTAAATGTGTTTGTTGCCAAATTCAACACACGATAATCCAACCCGTTGTCCAAAAGAATCTGTTTGTCTGTGGCAGTCATCTCCTGCGGAGTCTCACGGACGCTACGCTCCACAAACATGCCGTCGTTTAGATAACGCTTATTGACACCCCACATGTCTATAAGACATAGCACGGCGATGATGCTGATCATCCAAACGGCATTGAGTTTTCGTGCCTTATACAACAACAACACCAACGTGCCAATAAGGATGATAGCAAAGGAACGCCAGCAATCTGCGGTAAAGATGGACTCACGTACAGCGCGAAGATTGGCAAGCAAGGGATTGAGTTGCTCCGAAGGCCATTGGCTCAAAGCTTGCATCTCTTGTGAAGAAACAAAGTCGGAGAAGAACACTGTAGGCATCAAGGCAAAGAGCAATGCCATGCCCGCCGTTAAAGCGAGGCTGATATAGAGGTATTTGATTTTCTTCGCAAGCAGGTCGGGGTCATCCACAATCTTCTTCAATGCCAGCATCGCAAGAAGGGGAATCGTGAACTCGGCAATAACCAAGATGGAAGCCACGGTGCGGAACTTGGAATACATCGGGATGTAATCAATGAAGAAATCGGTGAATCCCATGAAGTTCTTTCCCCAAGACAACAGGATGGAGAGAATGGTCACCGCCAACAACGCCCATTTCATCGGTCCCTTGACGATGAAAAGCCCCAAGACGAAGAGCATCAACACGAAAGCACCTACATAGACGGGACCACTCGTCATAGGTTGCTCACCCCAGTATTGGCCGATTTGCTGATAAATAGGCATGTAATTGGGGTCGGCTTTCTCCATCGCCTTCTCGTTGAGAGCCAAGGGAACAGATGCCCCCCCCTTTGCATTAGGTACCAATAGCGTCCATGTCTCGCCAATGCCGTAGCTCCATTGGGTGATATAATCACGCTCCAAACCGCTGTCTGTTTGGTTGGCAGAGTTTTCTTTCACCAGTTCACTCTTGCCCCGCATCGACTCCTTGCTATATTGCCAAGTGTGGTAAAGATTCGACATATTTATGCAAATGCCGATACCCGCACCAACAAGGCACACAAGCGTCGCCTTGATGAATCGTGCCATTTCCTTTTCCTTGATGGCTTGCACCAAGAAGGCAATGATCATGAACAGGATGATGAAAAGGTAATAATAGGTCATTTGCACATGGTTGGCATTCACCTCAAAGGCAGAGAAAATCGCCGTAACGATGAATCCCTTGAGCAGATGACCTCGATACGCCCATACTACGCCTGCAATCATCGGTGGGAGGTATGCCAATGCCATTACCTTCCAGATATGCCCAGCAGCGATGATGATGAAGAAATACGAAGAGAATGCCCAGATGATACTACCTAAAATCGCTAACTCCTTACGGAAATCGAATGCTCGTAAAAGAATATAGAACCCCAAGAGATAGACGAACACATACCAAACGTTCTCTGGTAGCCATAGGTGATAAGCCTTGATGGCTTTGGAGAGGATATCGGTGCTGTTGTATGAAGGCGACGTCTGGTAGGTAGGCATCCCGCTAAAGAGTGATCCCGTCCATCGGGTGCGCTCTCCCGTCTTCTGGTAATAGGCAGCCGCCTCCTGTCCCGCTCCCCTTCCTGCCGAAGAGTCGTGTTGGAAAAGGATGCGCCCTTCAATGTCGGCAGGGAAAAAATACGCAAAGGAAATAACGGCAAAAATGACGATTGCCAGAATATCTAACAGATATTTCTTCAAGAACTCCATAATTGAATTGTTAGGTTATTATGATGATTTGTCTGCAAAGAT
>JAFYZV010000049.1 GCA_017548525.1 Prevotella sp. | reverse complement strand
TGTTTTTCCGCTTCCGATGTTTCCAGCGATGGCGATGTGCATGATGCATTATTATGTTTAGTGCAAAGGTATAAAAAAATGTGTGATTGTATTCCATATTCTTCGTTTTTTTATAATTTTGCAGCCATGTTGATACGAAAAATGGTATTTTCCTTGTCATTTCTACTCCTTTCCATAACCATTTGGGCAGGAGAAAAAGACGAACTGCAATGGCTTAAAGCTTGGAAAGCGGGGGTAGAGATTTCGGCAAAAGCAGTGGAGCAATATGGTAAAGACCGCTGTTTTGGTATCGACACAATCAATGATAAGGTGTTTTCCCGAATGAAAGGTAGGTCGTTTAAGACGGACTGTACCATCAAACGCTCTGACCTACGATATATCCGAACACTTCATATAGACGCAGAAGGCAAGATACACATTGGGGAGATGGTGTGCCATAAAGCCATCGCAAACGACTTATTGGAGATTTTCCGCCAACTCTATGATGCCCGTTACCCCATTGAGCGGATGGTACTCGTTGACGAATACCAAGCGGATGACGAGACTTCTATGCGAGCCAACAACACTTCTTGCTTCAATTTCCGACGGGTCGCGGGTACAACAAAGTTGTCGAAACATGCACAAGGGTTGGCGGTGGATGTCAATACACTCTATAATCCATACGTGAAGAGGCGTAAGGATGGTACATTGTCTGTGCAGCCAGCCACCGCCCGTAAATACAGCAACCGTTCCTTGCGTTTCCCATATAAGATAGAAAAGGGAGACATGCTCCACCGACTTTTCATCCAGCATGGGTTTACATGGGGTGGGGCTTGGCGGTCATCCAAGGATTACCAACATTTTGAGAAATAGTTTATATATATATTAATAATGTGTCATAACATAAAAACATGCAAAACGACAAATTAAAGGGACATGCCGCGATATTCACGGCAAATATGATTTTCGGTCTTGGTGTTCCTGTAAGCAAGGCTTTACTCGACTCTTGGGTCACGCCAATGGGATTCATGGCATCACGTAGTTTCTTCGCCGCTGTGATATTTTGGGTAATCGCTTGCTTTCTTCCTAATGAGAAAGTGGAGCGTAAAGACTTGATGGTCATCCTCCTCGGCGGTTTGCTGGGTTTTGTCATCTCTCAGTCGCTCACGGCTTGGGCTCTCGATTATACCACTCCCGTCTATTACTCGCTTATAGCTGCGCTTACACCTGTTGGTGTAATGCTGATGGCAGCCTTATTCATCGGTGAGAAGATTACATGGATGAAGACGGTGGGTGTTATTCTTGGCATTGTCGGCGCATTGCTGATGCTCTTCAAGGGATGGCAAGCAGGAGCGGGGAAGAATGATGTGTTGGGAATTTTCCTTGCCGTGTTGAGTTTGCTGACATGGGCAATATATCTTATCGTGACACGCAAGGTGAGCCAGAAATACAGTTCTGTCACGCAGATGAAGTGGATTTTCTTGATTTCCGCAATCGTGACGGTGCCTATCGCCATGCGCGAGTTCGATGCACAGACACTCTATTCGTCTGCCGCCAATTGGGAGGGCGTTGCCGAGATGGCGTTTCTCGTCTTGGGAGCCACGGTGTTAGGATATTTTCTCATCCCTGTAGCAATGAAGTCTTTGCAAGCGACGACCGTGAGCATTTACACCAACTTGCAACCCATCGTGGCATCGATGGTAGCTATTGCCATTGGTCAGGACTTCTTCACTTGGGACAAGTTTCTTGCGGCCGTTTTGGTATTGGTGAGTGCGTACATCGTTACCAATGCTAAATAAATAAGAAGAGTTCCCATGCCTCACGGCATAGAAACTCCCTACCTTAAAAAACTTGCAGTTAATTTTATCTAACTGCTACCTACATAGACAAAATTTTAAATATCATATTTAATATCGAGAGATATGTTCATTTAAAATAATGATTTACAAATATAACGGATTTTTCCATTAATTATGTTTGTAAGTCGTTGATTTTAAGGTAATTTAATAAAATACGGATAGCTATGTATACTCATTGGCAACACGTTGACCTCTCAATACAGCGAGGGCATTGAGGGCAAGGGCTTCCATTTCGTCCTCCCCAGGATAGCAATGTGTGGGTGCGAGGAAGTCGATGCGTTTGCGTAGGTGCTTGATGATATATTGTGAGCGAGCAAGTCCACCCGTAATGAGGATGGCATCTATTTTTCCGCATAATACGGCACTCTCGGCAGCAATGGCCTTAGCAGTGTGGTAGATCATGGCATCGACGATGAGTTGTGCATGTTTGTCACCGTGCATGATGCGGTCTTCTATCTCTTTCATGTCATTGGTGCCAAGATGGGCAGCCAAACCCGCCTCTCCCGCAATGCGTTTGAGTAGTTGTGCTTCGGTATATTTTCCACTGAAACAGAGGCGGATGAGGTCGGCAGCGGGAAGGCTTCCAGCCCTTTCTGGCGAGAAGGGACCCTCGCCATCGAGGGCATTATTGGCATCTACCGCCCGTCCATGTTCGTGTGCTGCTACGGAGATGCCTCCTCCAAGATGACATACGATGAGGTTGAGGTCTTCATATTCCTTGCCAATCTCATTGGCATAACGTCGGGCGATGGCTCGTTGGTTGAGGGCATGCCAGATGCAGATGCGGTTCATCAATGGTGACCCACTGATTCGGGCATAGTCATTCAACTCATCCACCACGCCAGGGTCGGCAATGAACGAGCGACAGTTGGGGATTTCCTTGGCTATTTCGTAAGCAATGATGCAACCGAGGTCGCAGGCATGTTTATGGATGGCATTCTTGGTGTCAACCAACATTTGCTCATTGATTTCATAGACACCGCCCGCCACGGGCTTTGCCAATCCTCCACGCCCGATGACGGCGGCAAAGTCAAATGGCACGTTCATGCGTTGCAGCTCGCTGATGACCAGTTGCTTGCGAAACTCAAACTGGTCGGTTATCTCTTCAAACTGTTTGAGCGACTCGGCAGGGTGCTGGATGCTACGCAGCACCATGGGTTTCTCATCCTCGTAGACCGCCATCTTGGTGGATGTAGAGCCAGGATTGATAACAAGTATAAGCATGATGTTATTGTTTAGGTATTTCTTTAGTTGTCAAGTTATATCGCTGCCAAGGCGAGGGAATAGAATTTACAGAGTTTACTGTCGCTACGTGAAGGTAGCACTACAGGTGCCATCGTGCCTTGCAATACCCCCGCCGTCTCCACGCCAAGGAAGAGAGTGATAGACTTATAGAACACGTTGGCTGCCTCAATGTCGGGGAATATTAAGGCATCTGCCTCCCCTCCGATGGGAGAATTGATGCCTTTGATGCGCATACTCTCGGGGCTGACAGAAGTTTTCAAGTCAAGTGGACCATCGATGATACATCTGCCGAAGTCCCCATTTTCTGCCATTTTGATGATTTCCTTATAGCCCAGGGTGAACGGGAAATATTTCTCATTCACCTTTTCCGTGCAATGGATGAGCGAGATTTTTGGCTCCTCGATGCCCAAGGCATGACAGACATACACCATATAGCGGATTTGTTGGATGCGTTGTTCCTGTGTAGGGTAGGGGATGACGGCAGAGTCGGTGAAGAAGAGCATCTTGTCGTATTCGGGGAGTTGCGAGGCGGTGATGTGGGTAAGCACATTGCCACGTGGCAGGATGCCCGTCTCCTTGTCCAATACCACATGCAAGAGATTATCGGTGTTGATGAGACCTTTCATCAAGATGTCGGCACGACCTTCACGAACCATCTTCACGGAAATCCGTGCCGCCTCGTCGCGGTCAGCGGCTTCCACAAACTCGATATGGCTCTCGTATTTCATCAGTCGGAGATTACCCTCCACTTCCTTTTGGCATCCCACGAAAATGGCATCGATGAATCCCACTTGCAGGGCGCGGATGACAGACTCTTGCGAATATTGGTCGGCAGCCCAAACGATAGCAACCCGCTTGCGCCCGCCTTTTTGTGCGAGGTGAACAACCATGTCTTCAAAGCTCCTAATAGTTTCCATAGCGCATTGTCTTTGTTAGATTGAGTTTTCAAAGATAGTAATTTTTATTGATATTTTATACATTTATTTGCATATTTAACGAGAAAGGGTTATTTTTGTAGGCTAAACATGAACATTATGGGAAAACTTGTCATCAATTCTTACGATGAGTTTGCGGCATACTTGGGACAAGACCTCGGTTGTTCGGAGTGGTTGCAAGTAGACCAAGAGCGCATCAACCTGTTTGCCGATGCCACGCTTGACCACCAATGGATTCACGTAGATACAGAGCGGGCAAAGGAGGAGAGCCCTTATAAGAGTACGATAGCCCATGGTTATCTCACTTTGTCACTTCTACCATACCTGTGGGATCAAATCATTGAGGTGAACAACATCAAGATGTTGGTGAACTATGGGATGGATAAGATGCGTTTCGGGCAGCCCGTCATCACGGGCAGTCGTATACGGTTAGTAACGAAATTGCACGACATCCAAAACCTAAGAGGTATTTGCAAAACAGAAATTGCTTTCAAAATTGAGATTGAAGGGCAGCGCAAGCCAGCTTTGGAGGGAATCGCCTCGTTCCTCTATTATTTTATTTGAGAATAGTGTATGTCAGGCTCACTGAAAGATAAGGCATTGAAAGGCAGCATCTGGAGTGCACTGGAGCGTTTTTGGGTGCATGGGGTGCAATTCCTTGTAATGTTGGTGGTTGCCAACATCCTTACCCCCAAGGACTATGGCCTTGTGACAATGCTTGCCATCTTTATATGGGTATCGCAGACGTTGGTCGATAGTGGGTTTGGACAGGCACTCATTCGAAAGAAGGATCGTACTGATGTGGATTGCAGTACCATCTTCTTTTTCAATATTGTTTTAGGCTTCTTTTTTTATCTCATCCTTTATCTTATCGCACCGATGGTTGCCTCTTTCTACGAGGAGCCGTTATTGCAATCCATCTTGAGGGTGTTTGGCTTGGTCGTTATCCTCAATTCTTTCGCCGTGGTACAAGGGGCTTTGCTTACGGCAAACCTACAGTTCAAGAAGATGTCAATGGCTCCCATGGCGGGTTCCATTATTTCCGGTATTGCCGCAATCGTGATGGCGGTGAGAGGATGGGGTGTGTGGACATTGGTTTACCAACAGATTGTTTATGGGATTGTAAACAATTTTGTTCTGTGGTTTTATTCACCTTGGCGACCCCGATGGGCTTTTTCATGGAAGTCGTTTCGTGAGATGTTCGCCTTTGGTGCCAACTTGATGATAAGCGGATTGATAGATGCCTTCTATAAAAACATGTATTCCTTGGTAATAGGAAAGGTATTCAATGCGCAAAAGCTTGGATTCTACGGTCGCGCAGACCATTACGCCCAGTTGCCGGCGCATAATGTCACTACCATCGTGATGCGTGTCACTTATCCCATCTTGTGCAAGATGCAGGATGACGATGACCGTCTCAGGGAGAATTATCGAAAACTGTTAAAGGTAACTGCATTCATCATCTTTCCCATCATGTGTGGCCTTGCAGGGGCTGCATATCCGTCAATCGTGTTGTTGATAGGGAAGAAGTGGGAGTTTTCTACCATTTTGTTGGTACCCATTTGTTTTACGATGATGTGGTATCCCATCCATGCTATCAACCTCAACCTACTCAAGGTGAAAGGACGTTCTGACTTGTTCTTGCGTTTGGAAATCATCAAGAAGATTTTTGGCGTTATCGTTTTGGTGGCAAGCATCCCCTTTGGGCTGGTTTTCATGTGTTATGCCCAAATTGCCAACTCTCTTATTTCGTTGGCAATCAATACTTATTACACAGGGAAATTGATTAATTTGGGTTTTTGGAGGCAAATGAATGACATCTCCCATATCCTGTTGACTTCCCTGTTGATGTTTGCCATCATCAAGGTCTTGAATATGTGGATAGGTAATATCGTATTGCAATTGGTAGTGGATATTGTTGTTGGTGTCGTCTTTTATGCCGGTATTGCTTATTTTTTCCATTTCAAGGAGATTGAATACATCAAGTCCCTCCAGGAAAAGCAATAGTTCATAAAGGTTAAATGCCGTTTCACTATTGTTGACCATGGTGTTGTTTTCACATTCATTTTTGTCAATTTTAAATCACAAAATGAGCCTCCATGGCTGCATTATTTGCCACCAACTCCTATCTTGGGCGTAAATATGCCCGTTTTTTGCGTTTTTCTAATCCGCTGAATACCAACGACTTGCGTTTTACAGTCATCATCCACTATCCGTAAATGCGGCTATTTAACATTTTTTGTGCGGCATTCACTACCCATAAACACCCATTTTTAGAGGGTCGGGTGCGGCATCTATCACCGAAAAATGCCGCCCAAAAGATGTTAAATTGCCGTTTCCGTCAGAAATAACTGGATTTTTCGGATATTTCAGACGCTCCATCCACCCCGAAACACCTATTTCACACCTTTCACCGAGTGCCGTTTTGTCAACATCTTTCATCGGAATTTCGTGGCTCAGAAGGAGTCGCCTTGCGGTGAGAAATTGTGCAAAATCCTTTTCAAAATTTCACCAAAAATCCTTTTGTCTTTCATAATCCTGAATGATTCCGATACCATTTTTGAAAGATTTTGAATACCATTTTGAGATATTTCTGCGTGTAGCGCATCCCAAATATCCCATTTCCATCCTCCCGTTTTCCTTCTTTTTTGTATCTTTATGGATTAATATCACTTGCTGGTTGACTCTTTATTATATCTTAATTTCCCACAAATCTTCATCAACATGAATGAATACCAAAAAGAATGATTATCTTTGCGGTGACATTGAATCACAAATACATGAAAACAGAAAAACAGATGGCAGCCGTCGCCAAGGATTTCGCGGAGCGTTGGCGAGGCAGAGGATATGAGCGAGGCGAGTCGCAGCCTTTTTGGATGGATTTGCTCGCCGATGTGTTTGGCATCGACAGACCTGCCGATGGCTTTATCCGCTTTGAGGAGCATCACATGGTGGACAGCTCCAACTTTATCGATGCCCGCATCCCTTCCACCCGTGTATTAATCGAGCAGAAGTCATTGGGCAAGGATTTGCGCAGGGGCATCCAGCAAAGCGACGGCTCCGTGCTCAATCCGTTTCAGCAGGCACGTCGCTATGTGGTGGGTCTTCCTGTCTCAGAACACCCCCGTTGGATTGTGACATGCAATTTCTCGGAGTTCCTGGTTTATGACATGGAGCGTCCCAACGGTGAGCCAGAAAGCATTTTGTTGGAAAACTTAGGCAAGGAGTACTATCGACTGATGTTCCTCATTGACAACAAGAGCGAACATCTTAGCAAGGAGATGGAGGTGTCGATGCGAGCTGGCGAGATTGTGGGCAGGATTTATGAGGCGTTGCTCAAGCAATATAATGACAACTCGCCCGCCGCCCTGCGGTGGCTCAACATCCTTTGCGTCCGCATCGTGTTCTGTCTCTATGCCGAGGATGCTGGCGTGTTCGGTCATGACCAGTTCCACGATTTCCTTGCCGGCTATGATGCAAAGGACTTGCGCAGGGCGTTGCGCGACTTGTTTGAGGTGTTGAACAAGCCGATGGAGAAACGCAGCAAATACTTGCAAGAAGAGCTGATGGCATTTCCTTACACCAATGGTGGGTTGTTTGAGGAGGAGATAGAAATCCCGCAATTCACGGAAGAATTGAAACAAACCCTCCTCCAAAACGCCTCGCTCGACTTCGATTGGAGCGAGATTTCGCCCACTATCTTTGGTGCAGTGTTTGAATCGACGCTCAACCCCGAGACTAGACGTAGCGGTGGGATGCACTATACGTCAATCGAGAACATCCACAAAGTCATCGACCCCTTATTCCTTAACGACTTGCGGAGTGAGTTGGACGACATCTTGGAGGAGAAAGTAGAACGGCAACGGCAGCGTAAGCTCGACCGCTATCAAGAGAAGTTGGCATCGCTCACGTTCCTCGACCCTGCCTGTGGCAGTGGCAATTTTCTCACAGAGACCTATCTGTCGTTAAGGAGATTGGAGAATGAGGTGATTCGTGAGCGATACCACGGGCAGACGATGATGGGCGAGTTCCGTAATCCCATCAAAGTGAGCATCCAGCAGTTCTATGGCATCGAAATCAACGACTTTGCCGTCACCGTCGCCACGACAGCCCTCTGGATTAGCGAGGCACAGATGCTTGCGGAGACAGAACGTATCATCCAGCAGGACATCGACTTCCTACCGCTGAAGAGCTATACCAACATCCGCGAGGGAAATGCGTTGCAGATGGATTGGGATATGATAGATGTCCCGCAAAACCAGCCTACCATTTATGCCAGAAATACTTACCTCATTCCCGATGAGGAGGGTGTAATGGCAAGCGAGCCTATCGTCTACGAAGAGATTAACTTGGTAACAAATCACCAGCATATTGGCTCCAAACCACTCGTCAGGGTGAATGTTCATTTTGACTATATTATGGGTAATCCCCCGTTTGTTGGGGCGAGGATGATGCCGCAGGGCAGTTCGCAGAAGAAGGACGTGGAGCGTCTGTTCGGGCGGATCAAGGATGTGCAAGACCTCGATTATGTGTGTTGCTGGTACAAGAAAGCAGCGGAGCTGATGCAACAGTCGCATACGAAGGCGGGTTTTGTCTCTACCAACAGCATCTGCCAAGGCTCTCAAGTTCCTATCCTGTGGAAAGTGCTGTTCGACGTTTATCATGTCCATATCGATTATGCCTACCAGACGTTCAAGTGGAGCAGCGAGGCAAGCGAGAAGGCGGCGGTGCATTGTGTGATTATAGGGTTCAGTACCGATGAGACAAAGACGAAACGACTCTTTACCTCCGACGGGCAGATGCAAGAGGTGAGTAACATCAGCCCCTATCTCTTTGAAGGTAACAATGTGTTGATTGCCAGTCGGAAAACACCTTTGTGCGATGTTCCCAAGATGGCATTCGGCAACCAACCCCGCGATGGGGGGCATTTCGTGTTGGACGATGGGCAGCGTACGGTTTTGTTGGCACGCGAGCCGCAATTAGAAAGATGGATACGTCCGTATATCGGAGCGGAGGAGTTTATCAATCGAAAGACACGATGGTGTCTCTGGCTGAAAGATGCGTCGCCATCAGACATCAAGGAGAGCAAGACGCTTTATGAGGTTGTCAATCAAGTGAGGGAGTTTCGGCTTGCGTCAACTGCCAAGACCACGAGGGGTTATGCCAAAATCCCCCAGTCTTTTGCACAAGTGACACAACCAGAGGGTGTTGACTATCTTCTTGTTCCTTCTGTTTCATCTGAGCGACGCCGTTATATTCCTATTGGTTTTATGAAGGCGGATGTGGTTGCTTCAAATGCCGTCCAGATAGTGCCAAATGCCACGCTCTACCATTTTGGTGTATTGACATCTTCTATTCACATGGCTTGGATGCGTGTGGTATGTGGTCGGTTGAAGAGCGACTACCGCTACAGCAAGGAGCAGGTGTATAATCCTTTCCCTTGGCCAGAGCCTTCGGAGAGGCAACGGAAAAAGATAGAGGAGACGGCAAGGGCTATCCTTGACGCGAGGGCAAAATACCCCAATAGTTCGCTTGCTACCCTATACGATGAGGTCACGATGCCCATCGAGCTGCGCAAGGCACACAAGAACAACGACCGCGCGGTGATGCAAGCCTACGGCTTCGATGTAAAGACGATGACAGGCGATACGGACATCCCGATAGTCACAGAACTATTTAAGCTCTATCAAGCACGATCCTTGAATAATGGGGATAGGTAGGCGCAAAAAAATGTTAAATGGTCAATGACCAATGGTTAATCTTTGGAATGAATGAGTACCTTTGCATTTAACAATAGAACATATTGATATGAAGAAGAGAGTATATCTGGGAATGATAGCTGACATCATGCACCCAGGGCTTATCAATATCATTAATGAGGGAGCCAAGTATGGCGACCTTATAATAGGGCTTTTCACGGATAAAGCCATAGCGCAGCACAAACGTTTGCCATACCTCACATACGAGCAGCGTAAGAATGTGGTGGAGAACATCAAGGGTGTGGCGGAGGTTGTTCCACAGGAAGAATGGAGTTATGCCGCAAACCTACGGCTATTGAAACCCGACTATATGATTCACGGCGATGACTGGAAAACGGGTCCTGATCGTGAACTGCGCGACGAGGCTTTCAAGGTCATGGAGGAATTGGGGGGTGAAGTGATAGAGATACCCTATACGAAAGGCATCGACTCGTCGTCGCTTGAGAAGGAAATCAAGGGCATTGGCACGACACCCGACGTGCGTCTGAAGACATTGCGCCGACTGATTGATGCCAAGCAAGTGGTCAGAATCTTGGAAGTACACGATGGGTTATCAGGACTCATCTGTGAGAATCTGCAAGTGAAAAGTGGATTTTACAACGAGGCATTCGATGGAATGTGGTCGTCGTCGCTCACCGATTCCACCTCCAAGGGCAAGCCCGACATCGAGGCAGTGGACTTGACTACACGTATGCAAGACCTGACCAACATCTTGGAGTGTACCACCAAGCCCATCATCTACGACGGTGACACGGGCGGTAAACTGGAACATTTCGTCTTTACTGTGCGGACGTTAGAGCGCAATGGCATCTCTGCTGTCATCATTGAGGACAAAGTGGGACTGAAAAAAAACTCGCTCTTTGGCACTGATGCCATCCAGCAGCAAGATGATATTGAGCATTTCTGCCAAAAGATACGTGCGGGCAAGAATGTGCAAGTAACCAAGGAGTTTATGATTATTGCCCGTTGCGAAAGCCTCATTGCGGGCAAATCGGTAGACGATGCCTTGGAACGTTGTCGGGCATATGTGGAAGAGGGCGGTGCTGACGGCATCATGATTCACAGCAAAGAGAAGACGGGCGAGGACATTCGTGAATTCTGCCGTCGCTTCCATGGGGTGCATCCATACGTGCCCATTGTTGCTGTACCCACCACTTACAATCATCTACGCGAGGAGGAATTGGCACAGTGGGGAATTAAAGTTGTCATCTATGCCAACCACATGCTACGTGCCGCCTATCCCGCTATGGTCAAGGTGGCAACGTCAATCCTTGAAAACCATCGTTCCTACGATGCCAATGACTTATGTATGCCCATTAAACAAATCTTAGAACTTATCCCAGGAACGAAATGATAGAAGTAAAGAATGCCTACGAGGCATTAGTGAATAACGGTATCGATTTGTTTACGGGGGTGCCTGACTCCTTGCTTAAAAATTTCTGTGCATACGTGACTGATACCGCCCCACGCAATAAACACATCATTGCTGCCAATGAGGGCAATGCCGTTGGCATTGCTGCTGGGCATTATTTAGCGACGGGGAAGCCTGCGTTGGTGTATATGCAGAACTCAGGGTTAGGCAATGCCGTCAATCCCTTGCTCTCTCTTGCCGATGAGAAGGTGTATAGCATCCCTATGGTTTTGATGATAGGCTGGCGGGGAGAACCTGGCGTACACGACGAGCCACAGCATCTGAAGCAAGGTGAGGTGACCCTCGCATTGCTCGATGCTATGCAAATCCCGTATGTCATCCTTGAAGAAAAGGCGCAGATAGGGGTTATGGTAAGCTTGGCTTTGCGGCGTAAGATACCTACAGCATTGGTTGTACGCAAGGGGACATTCGGCAAGTATCAACTACGAAGCATTTATTTGAATGACTACCCACTATGCCGTGAGGAGGCTTTGAAATTGGTTGTAGACCATTTGCACCAAGATGATGTAATTGTATCTACGACAGGCAAATTGTCGAGAGAACTATTTGAATACCGCGAAGCCTTGCACCAAGGTCATGGACACGACTTCCTTACCGTGGGAAGCATGGGACATAGCTCCAGCATCGCCTTGGGAATTGCTTTGGAACGACCTGATAGGCGGGTGTTTTGTCTTGATGGCGACGGGGCGTTTATCATGCACACAGGAGCCTTGGGCATCGTGGCGAGTATGCGTCCCAAGAACTTCTTTCACATTTTATTTAATAATGGTGCTCATGAGAGCGTGGGTGGACAGCCCACCATCGGTTTCGCCTTGGATGCCAAGGGTATCGCCAAGGCAAGTGGTTACCAACAGGTGATGACTGCCTCAATGGCGAAGGAGATGGTAACAGCCTTACAATCCTTAGAGGATGCTGAGGGACCCGTTTTGTTGGAACTACGTGTAGGCATCAACTCCCGTGATGATTTGGGACGTCCTACGACGATTCCTATAGAGAATAAGGATTCGTTTATGAGTTTTTTAAAAGAATGATGAATAGTGAAATACATACAGCCGTCATCATGGCGGCAGGCATGGGAACTCGCTTTGGCAGTATGACAGAGGAACAGCCCAAGGGCTTCATCGAAGCAGGGGGTATGCCGATGGTGGTACGTTCCATAGAAACGCTTATTGGTTGTGGCATTGACCGCATCGTGATAGGCACAGGCTATTTGTACGAGAAATACGATGCCTTGCGACAGAAGTTCCCACAGATAGAATGTTGCTTGAGCGACCGTTTTGCCGAGACCAATAGTATGTATACGCTCTATAACTGTAGGAACGTGATCGGGAAAGATGACTTCTTGTTATTGGAGAGTGATTTGGTTTATGAACGGGAAGCCATCATATCACTTCTCAACTACCTGCATCGCGATGTGATGCTCATTACACCCGTTACCAAATTCCAAGACCAATACTACATCGAGGTGGATGGGGAAGGCAAATTGGCTAACTGTTCTGTAGATAAGAGCCAATTGCGTGTTGGTGGCGAATTAGTGGGCATCCACAAATTGAGTAATGACTTCTATCAGAAGATGTGTGACGACTATGCCCACAAACTCTCTATACAACCCAAGTTGGGCTATGAGTACGAACTTTTATGTATGTCGAAAGAAATATCACCCGTCTACGTGTTGTGCAAGGAAGGTCTGAAGTGGTACGAGATTGATGACATGGACGACTTGCGCTATGCCGAGGACAATATCATCCCATATCTATGAAAATCAAGAGAAACATCCTGTTGAACCCAGGACCAGCCACCACGACCGATACCGTGAAGATGGCGCAGGTAGTACCTGATATATGTCCACGTGAAAAGGAGTTTGCCAATATGATGAAGAGCCTCCGTAGCGACCTGTTACGTGTGGCTCACGCCCCAGCCGATAAATATACGTCGGTACTTTTCTGCGGCTCGGGTACCATCAATATTGATATTTGCCTCAACTCACTACTGCCAGAGGGGAGGCGAGTACTCATTGTGAACAATGGTGCCTATAGCTCACGGGCTGTTGAAGTCTGCCAGTATTATGGACTACCTCATATCGACCTTCGCTCATCGGTCTTCGAACAGCCGAATTTGGACGATGTGAGACGCACGTTGGAAGCGAACCCCGACATTGCCATGGTTTACACGACACACCATGAGACTGGCACGGGCGTTCTGAACCCTATTCGCGAGATAGGTGCTTTGGCGCATGAACATAATGCCATCTTCGTGGTCGATACCACCTCGTCATTAGGTATGATACCTTTCGATATGGAGCAAGACCATGTTGACTTTTGTATGGCTTCGGCACAAAAGGGGTTGATGGCCATGACGGGATTGTCGTTCATCATCGGTAACGAGACTGTTATTCGTAAGAGCAAGGATTATCCCAAACGCTCATATTATTGTAACCTCTATCTACAGTATGACTACTTCGAGCGTACTGGCGAAATGCACTTCACGCCCCCTGTGCAGACCATCTATGCTACCATGCAGGCTCTGAAGGAATATTTCGAGGTGGGAGAAGTGGAGAAATTCGCTCGTCACCATCGTGTTATTGAGGCAATTCATCAAGGACTTGCCGATATGGGATTGCGTGAGGTCATCCGTCGTGACATCCAGTCAGGGTTAGTGGCGAGTGTACTCTATCCTGATGACCCTAACTGGGATTTCGAGCGAGTGCATGATTATTGCTATGAACGTGGGTTTACCATCTATCCTGGCAAAATCTCTACTACCAACACATTCCGCCTCTGTGCACTGGGGGCAATAGATGCGCCTGACATTGAGGCTTTCTTTGGGGTGTTGCGCGATGCTTTCGATAAGAACGGCATCGCACTACCAGCAAAATACGAATAAGATGGCATTTAGTTTAGAGGCAGAAGAACGGGATGGCTATCTCGTCTCGGCAGAGATGAAAAAGGTTTGGGCTGTGGAGCTCGACCTTCTTCGGGTTTTTCTCAATTATTGTCAACATCACGGGCTGCGTTGTTGGGTAGAGGGTGGAACGTTGTTGGGAGCAGTACGTCACAAGGGGTTCATTCCTTGGGATGATGACTTGGATGTAGCAATGATGCGCGAGGACTATGATCGCATGTGCCAAATTGGCAACGATGGTATAAGCGACCCTTACTTCCTTCAGACGGCATGGAGTGACATCGATTATCATCGTGGACATGCCCAATTACGCCGCAGTGATACCGCCGCTATACGTCCGTCTGACTGCTATCAACCATTTAACCAAGGCATTTTCATCGATATCTTTCCTTTGGATGCTGCCCCCGATGACCGTCGGTTGGTACACGAACACCGCAAGCGTTGTCAGAAACTATTGAAGTTTCTGAAGGCGAAGAACACGCATTGCATCGTCTCTGGCCGGCTGACACTCATTTTCCGTAAATTGAAAGCCCAATGTTTGGTGAAAAAGAATGGATGGCTTTACTACTACACCAAGGCAGAGGATGAAGTAAGGGCCTTGGCTAATTATCCTTATTCACAAGTGGCAGAGCTTACTTCATTGGGTGAGGAGCCACGATGGGATAAACGAATCTTTGATGAAACGGTGATGCTACCCTTTGAGGATATGATGGTGCCAGCTCCAGGTGACTATGATGCTTTCCTGCGTAGTTCGTTTGGTCAAGACTATATGATTCCTAAAATGGCTCCTACAGAACATGGTGTAATGGTCTTTGATACAGAACATAGCTATCAAGAAATCCTGCCGCAAGTACGGCAAGATTATCGTCGTTCCCTCTTCAAGCGTCTCAAAGCAAAACTATAATCCGCATTTAAAAGCCACTAAATCATCACCACGTCCTTCTTCTGATAAAAATCAGCAATGGTAGTAACAATGGCAGCAGATATGGGTGTGTCGATATATCCTGTTTCCCGCCCAGTTTGGATTGCCTTTACGAATGAGACGAGCATGTAGCGAATGCCTTCGCCATCAAGCTGATAGAAATATCGGCGGTTGTTGGCAGGATTCTCATAGCGTACCTCAAAATAATCGGTCTTCCACCACGGGGCTGGTACGTAGATGTACCCCTTTGTTCCAGAAATCACCAACTCACCCTCTGACTTTACGCCTTGACCCACTTTCATGGAAGCAACGGCTTGTGGATAGATAAAGGAAACCTTGGTAAATGTGTCGAAATCGGAATCTTCACGAATCAAATGGGTAGTGATGGTCTTGTCCTTGTAATCAACCCCTAACAATTGGAAAATGGGCAGCAAGCACGTAGGTCCCCATGCACCTATGCTATTCCAGAGAAAGGTCATGTCTCGTTCGTCGCTCATCTCAAGATTGGTCATGCTGGTACAGGTGGCATCGACGGAAACAATTTG
This sequence comes from Prevotella sp., assembly GCA_017548525.1. Classification (GTDB taxonomy): domain Bacteria; phylum Bacteroidota; class Bacteroidia; order Bacteroidales; family Bacteroidaceae; genus Prevotella. The sequence goes on along the minus strand of JAFYZV010000049.1, from coordinate 2,231 downwards.
ACCAATGATGCCACTCTTGGCTAAGAGGATGAGTCGATAATATGCCATTGAGTAGGCAGTCTTCAACGAGTCAACTAATTGTAATCCCCGTTTGTTGGACTTTTGTTTCAACTCTTCTAATTGTTGAGGGTTGATGGCGATGGGCGATTCACACAGCACATGGCATTCTTTCTCTAAAGCCCTATTCACGTGATCGTAATGATTGCGGGGGTTCGAGATGATGTAGACAGCATCGCTCATCGTCAATAATTTGTCGAGTTGGCACATGGGCATGGCTCGTTGCCGTAAAGAGGGAGAAAGATGACGGTCACATTCTGTACATACTCCACTAATGGTCAGTCCGTTTACATACTGGCTCTCACGCTCAAACTTATTTAGTATGGGTGATTCGCCAACCAAACCTAACCGCAGTTGGTGTTGCTTGGTGCGTAGTTCAGTACTTGAAACGCCTTCTGTGCGTTCCAAATAAACTACTTCACAGTACTCACAGAGATAATCGAAACTCCCCTTCCAGTCGCTGCCAACGGTGAAAATATCGACTCCATAGCGACGTATATCGTCGATTTTCTGCCCCTCATATTCTTCAACAATGATTTCATCAGCCAATCCTGTAGCCTTCACAGCCTCAATGCGCTCCATGAGTGATTGCTCGACATTGATTTTTCCACGGGCATAATCGAAACTATCGGCTGTCACCCCCACAATTAGATAATCACCTAAGGCTTTGGCTCGCTCCAACAGATTGACATGGCCATAATGTAAATGGTCGTAGGTGCCGTATGTGATGACTTTCTTCATTTGATAATCCCTCTTTTCATCATATCTTTCATAGCCTCTATCAAAGTTGTATTGTCATCCTTTGTGAGTGCCCCTAAATGGCCTACACGGAAGATGTGGTCACGCAACTCACCACCATTAGGACATATCCAAATTTGGTATTTATCCTTCAACGTGGTAAAGATATCGTAAGCGGAGATACCTATTGGATGTAGTGGCGTGACACCATTCTGTGGAGATGAATTTGCTATCTCTAAAGGAAGATTGTCAATTTTTGTGCGAAAGTCTGTTGCCTGTTCACTTATTCTGCGTATCTCTACTTCTACGCCACCCTGACTCTCTATCTCAAGTAATCGTCTGTTGATTTGCAGAAGTGTTTGTACGGCAGGTGTCCATGGGGTCTGACCGCGCTCTCCGTTCTTTAGGGCAAGCTTTAAACTAAGGTACATGCTCTTTTCCTCATTCTTGTCCACTCGCTGCAAAGCACGTGGACTGAGTACAATAACCGATATACCTGGTGGACAAGCCAATGCCTTTTGTGATCCTGTAATCATCACATCTGCGCCTAAAGCATCCATGTCAAAAGGATCTGCCAAGAATGTACTGATGGCATCAACCACCAAGAGCAATCCTTGCTCGCGGCAAAAACGGCTAATCATAGGCATATCATAGAGTACACCTGTCGAAGTCTCACCCATATTAACAAGCAACGCCGTATAACCTTTGCCAGCCAAGGGAGCCAAATGTTCCTCGGTTAGTGGCTGGCAATAGTCCAACTTGATTTCTGTATGGGGAATCTGATGTAGTTGGCACAACTCTACGAAACGCTCTCCAAAAGAGCCGCCATTGACAACGATAGCTTTATCTTGCCGATTTAGAACATTCATCACCACAGACTCCATTGAGGCTGTTCCTGATCCCGTTATGAAAGCCACACGACTTTCCGAGGAAGCCTTGGCAAACTTCAGTATAAGCTGCTCGTTCTGTAACATTATCTCGGAGAACTCTGGTGTACGGAAATAAGGAACTTGCTCGCTACCAATAGCCCTGACGGCATCGTTGGACATTACTGGACCAATAGTAAAATTTAGCATATTATCTATATTCTGTTGTTATTATTGGACAAAGGTACGAAATAAATCAATTTATAATTCATAATTATTTAATATCTTTGCAGACAAATATACATATTTCATGAAAATACTTCTATTTTGCGAGAATAAATATGCCGTTGACATCCTATGGCCTTTGCAAGAGGAGGCAGACCGTCAAGGGGAAAATGATGTGATGTGGTATGTTCACAAAGCAAAAATACCCGTCTTTCCATTAAAGGGTCATGTGGAATGGACACATTCTATCCAGGCTGCTTATGAGTTTCATCCTGATGCGGTGTTTGCACCAGGCAACATTGTGCCTTACTATTTGAGTGGCGTGAAGTGTAGCATATTTCATGG
>JAFYZV010000048.1 GCA_017548525.1 Prevotella sp. | reverse complement strand
CTATAGTCAAAAGGGTTTGCGGCTATAGCCAAAATAAAACACTTTCATTCAGCCTTCTATGCAACAAATAACATATATTTTTGAGGGTTTATACGTTTCAATCCAATGATTATTCGTATATTTGCAAACGTACCATCAAGAAAAGTATGATGATGAACAAGGCAACTACTATCCTACTGACGCTATCCCTGTCTCTACAAGGTTTTTCACAGAGTCATAACAACCCGTTTGGCAACCCCTTGGTGCCTGATATGATTGCAGATGCCAGCATCGAGTTGATTGGCGATACGTTCTATTGCTACGCCACGACCGATGGTTATGGACGCGGATTGGAGACATCGGGACCTCCCGTCGTGTGGAAGTCCAAGGACTTCAAGCACTGGAGTTTCGACGGCATTTGTTTCCCGTCCGCCGCAAAGGAGAAGTTCTGGGCACCGAGCAAAGCCATTGAACAGAACGGGAGGTGGTATCTCTACCCGACGATGAACGGATATATGCACGTCGCCGTCAGCGATAGCCCCGACGGTCCCTTCCATTTGGCACGTGGCGAGGATGTCTTCGACAAGCCTTATTCCAAGGCTTCCACCCTCATACAGACAGGCGACCGAGGGGGCATCGACGCGGAAATCTTCGTGGATGATGACGGTCAGGCGTATGCCTTTTGGGGTCAGCGGCACGTAGCACGGCTATCTGATGACATGGTGACTATCGGAGAAATCCAGACATTGGAGACTCGGCGCAAGGAATATTCCGAAGGTCCCATCTTCTTCAAGCGCAAGGGAATCTATTATTACTTATATACAATAGGTGGCGACGAAAATTATAAATACTATTACATGATGAGTCGCATTTCGCCATTAGGTCCATACGAGACCCCTGAGCACGACCTTGTGTCTATCACAGACGTGGAAAAAGGTGTGTTTGGACCAGGACACGGTTGCGTGTTTAATGATGGCGACAACTATTACTTTGCCTTCCTTGAGTTCAGTCGTAATAGCACAAACCGCCAGACCTATGTCAATCGGATGGAATTCAACGACGACGGCACCATCCGACAGGTGAAGGTGACACTCGATGGCGTGGGAGCCTTGCGCCAAGAAGAGGGATTTCGGGAACTGAAACCCATATCCGCCACGGCATCAAGCATCAAGCCCCAACATGCGATACGATATTTCAATGATGAGCGATGCCAGCGGACAGAGTTTTTCGATGCCTCCTTCGCTATCGACGGAGCCAATGGTTCACGGTGGATGGCGGCAGACGGAGACTCGGCATGTTGGTTGATCATCGACCTCGGAAAGAGCATCAATATCGGACAAAGCGAAATCTACTTTGTACGTCCCACGGCAGGACATGCCTATATTTTGGAAGGATCGCAAGACGGACTGACATGGGAAACGTGCGGCGGACACGCAGACATGCAAGCGCGCTCGCCCCATGTAGACCACATACAACATGCCTATCGTTTCTTGCGAGCCAAAATCACCGACGGCATTAGGGGTATATGGGAGTGGAGAATCCTCTCTGACCAACCCAATATGACATGGGGCAACTGGCAGTCATGGGGCGAACAGGCAGACGGCATTTATTGTAACCCTGTCATCCCTTCCGACTATAGCGACATCGACTGCATCCGTGTGGGCGATGACTATTATGCCATCTCTTCCACCATGCAATACTCCCCAGGAATGACCATCCTCCATTCTCGCGACTTGGTGAACTGGGAAATTGCGGGCAATGCCGTCAATGACCTCTCACAAATATCCCCTGCCATGACCTGGAAACAGATGGACAGATACGGGAGAGGGATATGGGCTGGCACGTTACGCCATCACAAAGGGCGTTTCTACCTTTTCTTCGGGACACCCGATGAGGGTTTCTTCATGACTTCATCACCCAAGGCGGAAGGACCTTGGGAGCCTCTGACACCCTTACTTGCCGAGAACGGATGGGACGACTGCACCGCCTTATGGGACGAGAAGGGGCGAGGCTGGTTTGTTGGTACCCGATTTGCCGACAACTACAAGACCTATCTCTTCCGCATGAGTGACGATGCGCGGAGCATAGACCGTGCAAGCGCAAGACTCATCAACGAGGGTTATGGTCGGGAAGCGAATAAGTTACTATACCATGATGGATACTATTATCTGATATTCAGTGAGCATCGGGACGGCATAGGTCGTTACGTCTTGGCAAAGCGAGACCGCCGTATCACGGGACAATTCAAGGAGGAACAGCAGTTGCTCTTGCCTTGCCGAGAGGCGAATGAGCCCAACCAAGGGGGAATCGTGGAAGGTCCAGACGGGAAATGGTACTTCTTTACTCACCACGGCTCTGGCGACTGGAGCGGGCGTATCGCTACCTTACTGCCCGTGGAGTGGCGGGACGGTTGGCCGATGATGGGCGATACGATGCAGGGGACACCTGGCACAATGGTCTGGAAAGCTCCCATGCCCACCCTCCTCGATGACAAGCAACATATCCAACGGAGTGACAACTTCGACGATGAGACATTATCCCCACAATGGCAATGGAACTACCAACCTCGGCAGGACATGTTTTCACTCACCGAGCGGGCGGGATGGCTCAGGCTGAAAGCATTCCGTCCGTTGGAGCCCAATCGTTTGTTGAAGGCTGGCAACACCCTCACACAACGCTCTTTCCGCTCTGCCTACAACGACGTGACCATACGAATCGACATCAGCGGGATGACCCATGGCGAACATGCCGGCATCTGTCATTTCGCCCAACACTCAGGATGTTTAGGCGTGGTGAATGACAACGGCAACATCTATCTGGAATTTCGTCGCGATGACCAAGCCCAACGTGGGGTACAGATACCACAGCCCTACCTCTGGCTTCGTACCACATGGGGTCTTGATGGACATGCTCGATTCTCCTATAGCATCGATGGCGACCACTTCACAGATATGGGCGAATACCCTCTTTCATGGGGTTATTACCGTGGAGACCGCATTGGAATCTACAATTATAATGATGTCTCCGACACGGGATATATCGACGTGGATTATTTACATTACGACTTAACAAAGACAAAACTTTCAATTGACAATCCTCAATAATGATGAAGACAAGCAGCGATTTGTTCCAAGTGGAACGTGAAATGGAATGGAAAGATGCCGGACCAGGCATCCAACGACAAATCATGGGTTATGACGGCCAACTGATGATGGTTAAGGTGAAGTTTGAAAAGGGTGCCGAAGGCACGATACACACCCATTACCACAGCCAGGCAACCTACGTGGCGAGCGGTAAGTTTGAACTGAACATCGGTGGAGAGACCAAAACACTCGAAACAGGTGACGGTTATTATGTCGCTCCCAATGTGCCTCATGGATGTGTCTGTTTAGAAGCGGGCATTTTAATCGACACGTTCAGTCCCATGCGAGAGGACTTTATCAGGACATGAACGGCGTGAAAAGATGATGAAACGACTGGTTTTCTGTGTCGCCTTGTCACTTCTGACACTCTCCATGAGGGGAACTGACGACAAGGTAAGGCAAACCATGCGGCGAGCTACGCAATACATGATGGACGTGACATCGTACAAAGGGGGCTTCGTATGGAATTACCTGCCCGACTATTCCCGACAATGGGGCGAGTTGGAGGCAAACCGGAGCATGGTTTGGCTACAGACTCCCAGTACGCCAGACATAGGAGAAGTGTTGCTCGATGCCTATCATGCCACAGGGGAGGAATATTATTATGATTGTGCTATGCGTGTGGCACGGTGCATCATCCAAGGACAATTGCCGTGTGGGGGATGGAATTACATGTTTGACTTGGCGTCTGAAGACTCCCTCCGTACATGGTACGCCACCATCGGACGACAAGCCTGGCGAATGGAAGAGTTCCAACACTATTACGGAAATGCCACCTTTGACGACGAGGCAACCAAACATTGCGCAGAGTTTTTGTTGCGTATCTTCTTAGAAAAACATGAGAAGACGGTGGGCGATGCCTTACATAAAGCCATCCGTTTCATGCTCGACAGCCAATATGCCAACGGGGGATGGCCGCAAAGATACCCCCTCATGTACGACCATCCATTCAAGGAGAAGGCAGACTATTCATCGTTCATCACCTTGAATGACAACGTGATGGCAGAGAATATTGTTTTCCTCATCCAGTGTTACACGTCTTTGGGCATGGAAGAGCTCAAGGAACCCATCCTTCGTGCTATGCACTTGATGCGCGACCTACAACAAAAGCCCCCACTTGCGGGGTGGGCAGACCAATATACTCCCGATGACTTGCAGCCAGCACACGCCCGTTCCTACGAGCCACGTTCCATCAACACGGGAACGACCGTCAACATGATTTTCAAGATGATTGACTATTATAAGTTGACAGGCGACAATAGTTTCATCGAGGGAATACCTGATGCCATCCGATTCCTACAAAGCCAGCAATTGCCATCGGCATGGGCAGCCAAGGTGAGACGCACTCCCTTGCAAGACGACGAAATCCTGATGCCGCGTTTCATTCGTCCCGAAGACGGGAAGCCCATGTACGTCCACCGCAAAGGAACTAACGTACAGAACGGGGAATACTACACCGACTCGATTCCCGAAGGTACGATTGCCCATTACAGCTCATTCATGGTGGCGAGCCCTTCTCAATTATGGGATGCGTACAATCGTGCCAAAATGCTATTGCAAAAGGACTTACTACGCAACTCGCCGCTGAATGCCAGCGGCATCAAAGCCCCTATGGACTATTATTACCAAGCCAACGAAAACAGGCGACATCGATTGCCACCAATCACAGTTGATGAAATCACCACCTCATTGGACGATGAGGGACGTTGGCTTTCGCCACTTTTACAAGTATCACATCCCTACAAGGCGATTGACGAAGGCTATATGACTAAAGACGAATCATCGTTGGAATTTGCCCAAACGATGGTGGGCGACGAATATGACACATCACCTTACGAGAACCGAGAGGTGATTGGAATTTCCACACGCACGTACATTTATTATATGTCTATTCTCATCAATAGCATCCGACCCAAGCATCCACTGACCATGTCGGGGCTTGATGCCAAGCGGTTTGAATCTATTGTAGAGGGGAAAAAGACCCAACTCTCTATCTTAAGAAACAATGGCATGGAGGCTTGCATTACCAACTATGGGGCGAGGCTTGTCTCTTGGATGGTGCCAGATAGGCAAGGAAATTTAGAAGATGTAGTACTCGGCTTTGACAACATCGATGACTACCATCAACTGAAGAACAACTTTGGGAGCATCGTCGGACGTTATATCGGTCGCATCAAAGGTGCCAAATTTGAATTGGATGGCACAACGTACACATTGCAACAAACAGGCAGTGGGAACATATCACATGGTGGGTACCCTGGCTTTGCCGACAAGGTATGGGACATAGTGGCGGCTACGGATAGCACATTGCGGCTTAAGTATGTGTCGCCTGACAATGAAAATGGCTTTCCTGGCACATTAACAGTTTTCGTGACCTACCATCTGACCCACAACCATGCCTTGCGGATAGAATACGAGGCTACCACCGACAAGGCAACAGTACTCAATCTATCTAACCATACCTTCTTTAATATCTCTGGCAATCCGTCGACCACGGTGCTGCCTCAGCGGCTCTACATCGACAGTAAGCATATAGCCACCTACGATAAAGACAAGAACGTGGATGGGCAATTCATGAAAGTGAAAGGCACACCCTTCGACTTCACCACCATGAAAGCCATCGGACAGGACATTGAGGCAAGCCATGAACAACTCGCCATCACCAAAGGTTATGATCACGCCTTTGCCCTCCGCCATGCGGGAAGCATGAAAAAGCCCGCCGTGCAGCTATACGACGAGCGGAGCGGAAGGATGCTTTCCGTTTACACAGACCAACCTGGCGTGCAGGTCTATACGGCAAACAGCCTGAATGGAAACCTCATGGGAAAGAAGGGCATACCTTATCAAAAGCATTCCGCCATCTGTTTGGAGACCATGCACTTTGCCGATAGTCCCAATCATCCAGCATTTCCATCGACGGTATTGCGCCCAGGACAGACTTTCCACTCATGGACTACTTTCCAATTTATGTATCGATAAAGGGAAATGACCTTGATAAAAGCGATGGTATAAGGATACACTTAAAGACACAAAAAAAGCGATGGCCTGTCCCAGGTGATCGCTCCAATCTTCAAATAGGTATTAGTTTTTTAAGGTAAAAAGATTGTTTTCAGGATAACGTATGCAAAGGTAATACTATTTTTTGAAATGCCAAACTTTTCCCATAAATTTATGAAAAAACTTTTACATTTATGCCAAATTCATTCCGTAATTCCTCATAAATACGCTGTACGGGCAATCCCATGACATTGAAATAGCTCCCTTTCAGCGAGGTGACACCCACATAACCAATCCATTCCTGTATGCCGTAGGCTCCCGCCTTGTCAAGCGGATGGTAATGGGTGACGTAATAATCAATCTCATCGTCAGATAAAGACTTAAAAGTGACCTCAGAAACGACGGCAAACAGACTTTGCCGCTCCGTGGAGGTGAGGCATACGCCCGTGATAACGCGATGGGTCTTGCCACTCAATTCCCGTAACATCCTACGGGCATCAGCATCATCGACGGGCTTACCCAATATCTCGCTGCCCAACACCACCACGGTATCTGCCGTCAACACAATCTCATCGTCGGCAACTTGGTAGGCATCGGCTTTCTCCTTGGCTATGTATTGGGGAATCTCTTCCACAGGCAAGTTTTCGGGATAGGATTCATCAATACCTTCCAATACCTTCACTTCAAAAGGAATGTCAAGCCCCGCAAGGAGTTCTCTCCTACGTGGGGAGTTGCTTGATAATATGATTTTCTTCATGATTGATTCTCCTAAAAGACCGTTTTCATGTTCACCAGCCAAACGCCCTATCGTCTGCCATCCACTTACCTTGTGCACGAAGTACTTTTTCTATCACGTCGCGACAGCATCCATGCCCTCCTTTGCGTTGGCTGACATAGACACAAATCTCCTTCACCTCATGGCAAGCGTCGGCGGGACAGCATGGACAGCCGCACCGTTTCAGCACCTCATAGTCAGGGATGTCATCACCCATGTACATTACTTCATCGTCGGTGAGACCATACTTTTGCAAGAAAACATCGTATGTGTTGACCTTCACGGCACATTGCATATAGATGTCCTCCACGCCGAGCCGCTCATAACGCAAGCGGACAGCCTCGGTGTTGCCTCCCGTGAGGATGACGATACGCAATCCCATCTTCATTGCCAACTGAATGGCATATCCATCCTTGATGTTCACTGTGCGAAGCGGCTCGCCGTCGGATGCCAATACGATGGTCTCAGACGACAACACGCCATCGACATCAAAGATGATTGCCTTGATTTTTTTCAGTTCATAGTCCATAGTTCACAGTTCACAATTCACAATTCATAGTTAAGGCGAGGGATGCTAATACTTGTCTATATGGACGTTTTCCCATTTCAGGCGTTCTTCATTTTGTGGTTTGCGCTCATCAGCCTTATGTCCAAAGGCGAGGATGCACAAAACCCGATGGCTCTCGGGAATGCCCAAGATGCCACGAATCACAGCCTCCGACGATGTTCCGTCGGTGAGTGTGTAGTTTTTCATCTGCGCCCAGCAGGAGCCAAGCCCCAAGTCCTCCGCTTGGTATTGCATGGTGACGGCGGCGATGGAACAATCCTCAATCCAACACTCATCCTCTTCGGGGTTGGCAGATAGGACGATGGCAAGCGGCGCACCGCCGATAAACTCCGCATATTGCTCCTTCGCATCCGCCAGCTTTTGTAGGTTCGCCTTGTCATCCACGACAATGAAATGCCATGAGCGGCGGTTCTTCGATGTGGGAGACATCAGTCCAGCCCTGACAATCAACCTCACCTCTTCCGATGTCAGCGGCTCATCTGTAAACTTGCGGTGGCTACGGCGCATCTGCACCAATTCCTTAAAATCATTCATATTATATCTCTTGATGTTATAGTCTTATTTGTCTACAAAGATAACAACTTTTCAACAAACTATTGCCGAATTGTAAAAGATTTATTATTTTTGTGGCATGATAACCCACGTCCATATCATTTCCAAGAGCGAAGAATTGCCTCAGATGACATGTCGCAACTTCTTTCATAGCGTGGAGATGTTCAAAATCGTCGAGAAAACCCCTCGCCACAAGCCTTTCATGGTTATTGCACAGCGCGAGGATGGTAGTGTCGCCGCTCACATGTTTGCCTGTACGCGACGCCATCACTCGTGGATTCCGCCCTATCTGATTACCCAGGGGCGAATCTATGGCGAGGGTGAATACGACGATGACGTGGACAAGGACGAGGTGTTTGCCCAGATGTTGGAGTGTGTAACCAAGACTTTCAAACGCAAGCTGTGCCTTTACACCGAGTTTAGTGACATCAGTACCAAGATGTTTGGG
>JAFYZV010000047.1 GCA_017548525.1 Prevotella sp. | reverse complement strand
GCACCGAGCATTGGGCAGTTCACCTCCTTGATCCACTTGTCGTAGACGGGATGCCCTGGTTCTACATCATGATTGCCCATGGTCTCCGCGTCGTACCCCATGTAATTGATGATTTCTGCGGCGATGTTTGGGTCTTCGGTGTTGACGTAGTTGTAGAAATAGCAAGTGGGCTGGCCTTGCAGAATGTCGCCATTGTCCACGAGGATGAGGTTTTCGCCATATTCCTTACGCAATCTATTGACGTATGTGCTTACCCGTGCGAGGGTGCCAGCCTTGGGTTGCCTGTTGATGAAATCGTACGGAAAGAACGACCCATGCACGTCACTTGTCTCGATGACGCGCAGTTTGACAGTCTTTTGTTTGCCCATGACCGAGGGTGTCATGGTGAGAGCCAGTAGGCAAATAATGAGAATCTTTTTCATGATGGATGATAATTTCTATCGCAAAAATAGGCAAAAAAAACGAGAAAGTGACATATAGGCATGGATTTTGCTGCAAAATAAGTAAAAAAGGAGGTACAATTATGGCATTTATTGATTATTACAAGATTTTGGGGGTTGACAAGAACATTCCCCAAAAGGATGTCAGGGAAGCGTATCGGAAAAGGGCAAAGCAGTTCCATCCCGACTTGCATCCCAATGACCCAAAGGCAAAGGCAAAGTTCCAAGCGTTGAACGAGGCGTATGAGGTTATCAATGACCCAGAGAAGAGGAAAAAATACGACCAGTATGGCGAGCAGTGGAAAGAGGCGGAGAAGGCAGAGGGTGCAGGCTTCGGCGGCTTCCATTGGGGCGGTAGCGGTGGTGGTTCTCCCTTTGAGGGGTTTGACTTCTCGTCGATGGGGGGCGGTGGCTCTTTCTCCAGCTTTTTTGAGAACTTGTTTGGGGGAATGGGCGGCAGGCGCACCTCGCGTCAATCTACTTCACAAAGAGGAGTGGGGGAGATGAATGCCACTATCAACATCGACCTGTATACCGCCATGCTGGGCGGCGAGGTCATCGTACAATTGAGCAATGGCACGAAATTGAAGTTGAAAGTCAAGCCCGAGACACAGCCAGGCACCAAGGTGCGAATCCGTGGAAAGGGTTACGACAAGGGTAATGGCACGTATGGTGACCTCATCATCACTTACAACGTGACGTTGCCAACCAACCTTTCTGAGCGGCAAAAGTCGCTCTTGCGTGAAATGAGGGGGGCATGATGCCTCCCTTTTTCAATGGGAAGGAAAGGGTAATTGTATTGAAAGATTTTGACAAAATGACATTCGCGAATTATCGCTAAATAGGTTTTCTTGGATGGTTGGATAAGCCAAAAACGCTGGAAAATCTGGTTTTTCAGGTGGAAATGCCGCTTTGACGGGCATCGGAAAATGTCATCTTCGGACAAGTCTTTATCAATTAGTCATTACGAAATGCGCCACCATCCGCGTATTTACGTCCAAGTTATCGCTTGATGGCAAATAACGTAGCTATGGAGGCGCATTTCGTGACTTTTTTCTGACAATATCAGTTCTTCTTTTCGTCGGTTTTCTTTTCCTCAACAATCTTCGTTAAATCCAAGGCGACAATGGTCGTGTCGGAATTGACGGTGGCATTCAGGCGATATTTTGCCTCTGGGACAGACTTCTTGTCCTTGCGTTCTATCCGTTTGGTGGCTGTAGCCTGCACGTCATATTGCATTTTGTTATCGCCCATTGGTTTCTTATTGATCTTGTAATCACCTAAAACATGCCACGTAACTTTAGCAAATTCGGGTTTCCATTGGCGTTGAACAAATGCTGAAACTTCACCTTTGCTTTGATTAGACTTACCAAGGAAGTTTGTCAGGCTATTGCCTACGGTGCTTTGAATCTTCTTCTCGTCCTTGTCATTGATACTTTGGAAGAAGCGACGGATAATGTTGTTGACCATGTCCTTCTCGCCAGGTTGCAGCGTGTTGGATTGTAAGTTCTTGGAAGCGTCAACGGCAGCGTCATAGTGCTGACCCTGCGGATGTTCCTTGGCGTAAGTGTCGTATGCCTCGACGGTGTTTTCCTTCGTGGCAACCTCCCAGTCGATGGAGTCAATCATCTTGAATGCTAAGTCACGATGGGATGACTTGGGGTTCTTCTCCAAGTAATCGAGCAGCACTGCCTTTGAGCCACTTGCCACCACATCAGTCCAGTCCTTGTCAATCTCTTGCAAGAACTTGATTCGCGCAAGGATGGAATCGCGGTGTGGCTTGGGCGCATCGGGATGCTGGTCAAGGTAACTTTGCAGCACCATCGGCTCCTTGCTGGTCAAGGCATACTCATAAAATTCAGCCTCTTGTTCTGTCTTGGTTTTGTTATAAAAATAACCCGAGACCGCCAAAACTATCAAGGCGAGGACGAAAGCAACAATCAACGGCAAATAGTTTTTTTTCTTTTTCGACGGCTCTTTCTTGCGTTTGGGCTGTGGCTTTGTACGCTCCCCCGTGGGAGAGGTTGCCTCTTCGTCATCCTCGAAGGGTATTTCGCTCTCCATTTCCTCATCCTCAATGGGACGCGGGTTGGGCTCTTCCTTCACATAACTGCTGGTTGGCTCCACGGGAATGGGCGCGAAGTTGGCATGATGGCAGTTAGGACACATCTCTTGGTCATAAAGATACACCTCCCCACAGACGGGACATTTGATGATTTTCCCCTTGATTTCTACTCCACATGAGGGACATGTTGGTGCTTTGTCACTTATTTGGTGACCGCACTCCGGACATTTAATGATTGCCATATTATCTCCTTATTTTATTAATGATGTCTAAATCTGATTTCTCTCAATTTGTGATTGCCCATGAAACGACTTTTGTCGATGTAGCCATTGACACCATTGAGGCGACCCTTGCCAGTGTATTGCCACATGGTGATGTCACGTCCATCGATGAGTTTGGGTTCATAATCGGTGTATTGGGCAATCATTATCAAATATTCATCGAGCATTCCACCCGACAGGATATGGTCATAGAAATTTGCCCCTGTGTAGATAAGGGGTTTTTGCTTGTATTTCTTCTCCACGAGAGAGAGAAACTTGGAGAGCGAATCGCGGAAGACTTCGTTGGAAAGACCGCTCTTTGTCTCCACGTCGATCATGGGTATGAGGTCTTGCTCACCAGGTCTGCATTGTGCCATGAAGTTGCGTAGCTGTACCTCTTGGGGGGTCTTGGCACGGTAAAAGTGGTAGGAACCCACTTTCAACCCATAACGATGTGCCAACTGGATGTTTTGTTCGTATTTGGCATCTATCAAGTCGCCGCCCTCCGTTGCCTTGAGATAGACATAATACATTTTGGAGTTGTTGCCCACCGTTTCCCAGAAAACATTGCCTTGGTAATGGCTAATGTCTATCCCGTGGATGTGTTGGCAGGTGTCTTCGCATAGTGTATAGTAACTTTGCGCTTGTGAGGAAAGGGAAAGAAATATGGTGATGATAATGACAAGAAACCTTTTCATGTTAGTAATTCGCTACTTTCTGAATGCAAAGATAAAGATTTTTTATGTCATCACCAAAGAAAAGAAGTTGAATTATTCTTCTATTTCAGATAAACTTTTGGCGAAATTGTAAATAAAATTGCTCGTGGTTTCAATGGGCGCGTATTCAAAATAACGAATGCCACGGCGGAGGTTCCTCCGTAAGATCGTAGGGTTGTTACGGACAAACCCAATGGAGTTTTGGCGGAAGTTCCATTCCTTGCTGGTGTCTTTCTCTGTATGTTCCAATGTACGGATGGTGAGTTTGTAGGCTGCCGACTCCTCTTTTTTCACAAAGGGAATTTCGGCTTGTTCAAAGCCAAAGACGGCAATGAGAATGCTTCCCTCCAATTGCGCCATGCGTTCGAGATGAAGTGATGACAGCCATTTTTCCAATTTCACGAAGTCAACCTTATCGCCTCTTGTGCGCAAGAATCGTCCCAGTTCCGTGATGCCACTCAGTGGGATGCCTTGGTTGAGGATATGGACGGCATTGTCAACAATGATATTCAATAGGTCGAGGGTGGTCATCGAGGCATCGATGTGGTGTCGCTCCTCATTTTGGATTTTGTGTAGCCGTTTGTTGAGGATGGGATTACTCAGGCGAGGCAATGTCTTGTCATTAGTAGGATTGGCTTGGGTAGACAAAGTGTCTACAAGGTCTTTGGGAATGTTGGCATTCTCATCGTATGTATGGTTCTTGATTCCCTTCAATGCAATGGGCGAAACATCTTGTACCTCAATCATTTGAATGAGACGGTTCCACTTGAAAGCAGACATGGGTTCCAACGACTCATATTCATTGAGGACGCCTGAACGCAGCAAACGGAAGAAGTTTCTCTGGATGATGTTCATG
>JAFYZV010000046.1 GCA_017548525.1 Prevotella sp. | reverse complement strand
CACCACCTTGAAAATCATCCAACGGATAGAAGAGCGCGTGGAAAGGGACAAATATGTTTCCACTTCCGAGTTGAACGGCATCCTGCGAGACGAGATAGCGTCGCTGCTTGCTGAGAACAATACAGAAGATTTAGACGACTGGGAGCTCCCCGCAGACCATCGTCCATACGTCATCCTTGTGGTGGGTGTTAATGGAGTTGGTAAGACCACCACCATCGGAAAACTTGCCTACCAATTCAAGAATGCGGGGAAGAAAGTCTATCTCGGTGCTGCCGACACGTTCCGTGCCGCCGCTGTAGACCAGATTTGCATCTGGGGCGAGCGTGTGGGAGTTCCTGTTGTCAAGCAACAGATGGGTGCCGACCCAGCCTCGGTGGCATTCGACACGTTGAGTTCTGCCAAGGCGAACAATGCCGATGTGGTGATTATCGACACCGCAGGCCGCTTGCACAATAAGGTTGGACTCATGAACGAGCTGAAGAAGATTAAGGATGTGATGAAGAAAGTGTTGCCACAGGCTCCCGATGAGGTGCTGTTGGTATTAGACGGTAGTACTGGGCAGAATGCCTTTGAGCAAGCCAAGCAGTTTGCCGCCGTTACTTCCATCACATCGCTTGCCATCACCAAACTTGACGGCACGGCGAAGGGTGGCGTGGTGATTGGTATCAGCGACCAATTGAAGGTGCCTGTAAAGTATATTGGCTTGGGCGAGGGCATGGAAGATTTGCAGCTATTCAACAAACGGCAGTTTGTAGATTCATTGTTTAGTGTTTAGTGTCAAGTGTTTAGCGTTGGATAGGGGATGAAGAAGAACCGTGTAGACATCATCACGATGGGTTGCTCCAAGAATCTCGTGGATAGCGAGATGCTGATGCGGTTGTTTGAGGACAATGGCTATCATTGTGTCCATGACAGCAAGCGTCCAGAGGGAGAGATTGTGGTGGTTAACACGTGTGCCTTCATTGAGGATGCCAAGCAGGAGAGTATTGATGCGATACTGGAGTTTGCGCAAGCCAAAGAGGAGGGCAAGATTAACCGCCTCTATGTGATGGGATGCCTGTCACAAAGATACCAAAAGGAGTTAGAGGCGGAAATTCCACAAGTGGATAAGTTCTACGGCAAGTTCAACTATCGGCAGTTGCTCACCGATTTGGGCAAGGCGGAGGTGGATACTTGTACTTGGAAACGCCACGTGACAACGCCACGACATTATGCTTACCTAAAGACTAGCGAGGGTTGCGACCGCCGTTGCGCCTATTGCTCCATCCCCTTGATTACGGGGAAGCACGTAAGTCGTCCGAAAGACGACATCCTGCAAGAAGTTCGTGAGTTGGTGTTGCAGGGCGTGAAGGAGTTTCAGGTCATCGCCCAGGAACTCACCTATTATGGCGTGGACATCGATGGCCAGCGACATATCGCCGACCTCATCCGTGATATGGCAGACATCAAGGGTGTGCGATGGATTCGTCTGCACTATGCCTATCCCACGCAGTTCCCCTTGGAACTGTTGGATGTGATGCGCGAGAAGCCCAATGTCTGCAAGTATATTGACATAGCCTTGCAACATGTCTCCGATCATCTTTTGAGGAGTATGCACAGGAAAGTCACCAAGGCAGACACCATCGCCCTCATCGAGGAAATGCGCCGTCGTGTGCCGGGCATTCATCTGCGCACGACGTTCATGGTGGGATTCCCGGGAGAGAGCGAGGAGGACTTCCAAGAACTGATGGATTTCGTGCGGTGGGCGCGGTTTGAGCGTATGGGGGCATTCGCCTATTCCGAGGAGGAGGGTACATATAGTGCCGACCATTATATAGACAACGTGCCGTCGGAGGTGAAACGGCGGCGGCTCGATGCCCTGATGGCTCTCCAACAGGAGATTAGTGCCGAGGTGGAGGCGGCGAAGGTGGGACAGGTGATGTCTGTTGTCATCGACCGCAAGGAGGGAGGCTATTACGTGGGGCGCACGGAGTATTGCTCGCCCGATGTCGATCCCGAGGTGTTGATACCTGTGGGTTTGAAGCCTTTGCGCGTAGGGCGTTTCTATCAGGTGCGCATCACGGGGTCGGAGGAGTTTGACATTTATGGAGAAGTAGTATGACAAATAAGGAATATATAGCCGCATTGTCGCAGAAAGTCGGTATGAATGCCGAGGCGACCCAGAGGATGGTGAGCCATGTGATTGATGCGATGGGACAATGTTTTGAGGGAGGCGATGCTGTTTCTATTCCCAACTTTGGCACCTTCGAGGTGAAGAAGCGGATGGAGCGGGTCATCGTTAATCCTGCCTCGGGTCAGCGGATGCTCGTTCCGCCCAAGCTGGTGCTGGGATTCAAGCCCGCTATTTCCCTAAAGAATAAATTGAGGAACGGAGGGCATGACGATGAATAACCTGACAGACCTTGCAGCACTCCTCGCTGCCAAGCGCGGCATCACGAAGGCCGAGGCGACGCGGTTTATCACGGCAATGTTTGAAGTGGCGCGTGAAAACCTCGACAACGAGGGCTTGGTGAAGATACGGGGGCTTGGCACCTTCAAGGTAATGGAGGTGAAAGACCGTGCCAGCGTGGATGTCACGACGGGTGAGCGCATCGTGATAGAAGGGCATGACAAGGTGTCGTTTACCCCTGATGTGCTGATGAAGGAATTGGTGAATAAGCCCTTTTCGCATTTTGAGACCGTCGTTGTGCGTGATGGCGTGGACTTTTCCGCTATCGACGAGAAGTATCATGTCTGCGAGAAGGACGAAATCCCTACGGAACAGGACTCCGAGGAGGTGATGGATACTTTGTCAGAGACGACAGAGACACCTATGGAAACCCCGAAGGAGAATCCTGTTGAAGCCCCCACGGAGGTTATTGAGAAGGGTGAGGACATGGAAACGGAAGCCTTTACCGTGCCCCCCAAACATGAATTATTAGGAGAATATGAAGACGAAGAAGACATGAGAAAATCAGAGGAATTAGCATTGAAGTTACAACATACCAACCGCATTGTGAAAATTCTGTCGGGCGTAATCGCCATCTTGGTGCTGGCAGGGATATTCGGTATGTGCAGCATGAGTAAGAAAATCAGTGAGCGTGATCAGCAAATAGAACAGTTTGTGCAAGAGAAACAGAAGGCTCTTGACGCAGAGAAAGCCGAGCAAGAGCGGATAGCCAAGGAGTTGGAGGCATACAACACGTATGACGACCGTGTCATCCATGGCGACTATAAGATTGTGGGAATAGAGAAGGAGGTGACAGCCATCGAGGGGCAGACGTTGAAGTCTATCAGCAGGATGGAGCTGGGACCAGGCATGGACTGCTATGTACAGGCCGTCAATCCCGACATTAAGATGGTGTTGATAGGTCAGCAGGTGAAGATTCCCAAGCTTGTTCATAAATAATTGGCAGCATTTCAGACATGGAAAATATCAGGAATTTCAGCATCATAGCACATATCGACCACGGGAAGTCTACCATTGCCGACCGTCTGCTTGAGCGTACCAACACCATCCAGGTGACGGAAGGGCAGATGCTCGACGACATGGACTTGGAGAGGGAGCGCGGCATCACCATCAAGAGCCATGCCATCCAGATGAACTACTCGCATAATGGCAAAGACTATATCTTGAACTTGATAGACACTCCGGGGCATGTGGACTTCTCTTACGAGGTGTCAAGGAGCATCGCTGCCTGTGAGGGGGCGTTGCTGATTGTCGATGCCACACAAGGCGTACAGGCTCAAACCATCTCCAACTTGTATCTCGCCATCGAGCATGACTTGGAAATCATCCCCGTCATCAATAAGATTGATATGCCCTCCGCTATGCCCGATGAGGTGGAAGATGAGATAGTGGAACTGCTTGGTTGCGACCGCAGCGACATCATCCGCGCCTCTGGGAAGACGGGAGAGGGCGTAGACGAGATTCTTCAAGCGGTGGTGGAGCGTATTCCCCATCCCGTAGGGGATGAGAAAGCACCCCTTCAGGCGTTGATTTTCGACTCCGTGTTCAATTCTTACCGTGGCATTATCGCCTATTTCAAGATAGTGAATGGCAGCATCAAGAAAGGTGACAAGGTGAAGTTCTTCAACACAGGGATGGAATATGTGGCTGACGAAGTTGGCGTGTTGAAGATGGATATGATTCCCCGAGACGTGATGCATACGGGCGAAGTGGGGTATATCATCAGCGGCATCAAGGATGCGAAGGAGGTGAAGGTGGGAGACACCATTACCCATGTGTCACGTCCTTGCGACAAAGCGATAGAAGGATTCCAGGAAGTGAAGCCGATGGTGTTTGCCGGCGTGTACCCTATTGACCCGACGGAATACGAGAACTTGCGTGCGTCATTGGAGAAATTACAACTCAATGATGCGTCGCTCTCGTTCACTCCTGAGTCTTCGGTGGCTTTGGGCTTTGGCTTCCGTTGTGGCTTCCTTGGCTTGTTGCACATGGAAATTGTGCAGGAGCGACTGGATCGGGAGTTCAACATGGATGTCATCACCACTGTTCCCAATGTGTCGTATATCGTTTACGACAAACAGGGAGGGTCTAAGGAGGTGCATAACCCATCTGGGTTGCCCGACTTGATGATGATAGAACATATTGAGGAGCCTTATATCCGTGCGTCGATCATCACGACGACGAATTATATCGGTCCCATTATGAAACTTTGCCTTGACAAGCGGGGGGAACTCATCAACCAGGAATTTGTCAGTGGAAATAGGGTGGAGCTGCATTTCTACCTCCCCTTGGGCGAGATAGTCATAGACTTCTATGACAAGTTGAAGAGCATTTCCAAGGGCTATGCATCGTTCGACTATCACATTGACTCGTTCCGCCCATCGAAGTTAGCAAAGTTAGACATCCTCCTGAATGGCGAGTCGGTAGATGCGTTGTCTACGTTGACACACCAAGACAATGCCGTTTCCATGGGACGGAGGATGTGCGAGAAGCTGAAAGACCTTATCCCTCGTCAGCAATTTGATATTGCCATCCAGGCTGCCATCGGTGCTAAGATCATTGCGAGGGAGACCATCAAGTGTGTGAGGAAGGATGTGACTGCCAAGTGTTATGGCGGTGATGTGACGCGCAAGCGTAAACTATTGGAGAAGCAGAAACGTGGAAAGAAACGGATGAAGCAAATCGGCAACGTGGAAGTGCCGCAGAAGGCATTTCTCGCCGTGTTGAAATTAGATTGAGAGAAAAGGGTTGAAAGAACAAAAGCATTGAAGGCATGGAGACAAACAGGGACATTGCCAGGGAGTTGGCACGGAAGTACAGTACCATGACACATGAGGAACTGGACATTATGGAGGAACTTATTGTTCCAATGAAATTCAGGCGGGGCGAGCAAATCCTCAAGGAAGGGGATGTGTGTCGCAATATCTATTACATCCATCAGGGGTTAATCAGGCAATATTATTATAAGGCAACAAAGAATAAAAAGGAGGTGACGGAGCACATTGGCGTGGAACGTACCATCTTCATGTGCATAGAGAGCCTCTTCAAAGAGGAGCCAACTCGCGTGTTGGTGGAGGCATTGGAGCCTTCCATCATCTATGCCTTGCCTAAACATAAGTTGGAGATGGTGGCATTGCACAATGTAAACATCCAAATCCTCTATCGTAAAATTTTGGAGGAGTCGCTCATCCTCTCGCAAATCCATGCCGACTTGTTGCGGTTTGAGACGGCAGATGAGCGATACCGCAAGTTGTGCAAGATGGAGCCAGAGGTGGTTAGGCGCACCCCACTTGTCCATGTGGCAAGTTTCTTGCAGATGAGTCCAGAGACGTTGAGTCGTGTGAGAACAAATACATTATATGAGAGATAACACATAAACGCCCAGTGGAGAGCCTTCCCACTGGGCGTTTTCTAAATTTGGTCGTTTATTCATTGTCAAGGATGAGGGTGACAAGTGATACAACATCCGTAATGTTCACATCCCCATCATCGTTGATGTCCGTGTTTTCCATGATGACTCCCGTAGCGTCATTCGTTAATACATAATTCACGAGGCACACAACATCGGTGATGTTTACAAGGCCGTCGCCGTTTACGTCGCCCACCAATTGATTGATAATGGTTTTCAACTCACCGGTAATGACAATGTTGCCTATTCCCATGTTCTTGTTCTTCAAGCCATAGATGTTGAAGACAAAAGAATGCTCGTCTTTGTCGGATGACGATAACGGCTCATTATAGCTCGAATAGTAACCATAATCCGCACTATTCCTATTGGGTTGTATGCCCGTGAGAATCGAAGAACCGTCGAGCGATAGGTTGAACTTACCGCCATCAGTGCCAATCTTGCAGGCATAGAACGAGATGTTTGTGGGCTTGAAGGTCACCGTAGCATCTGTAGTTTTCACCTTGATGGTCAGTGCGTTTGCGCTGTTTCCACCCGTGGCACCCAGTTCGGTGGTGCTAATTTCATTGAATCCTATCCCTTGCACAATGCGTTTGGCACTGCATCCCAATGCTGATCCTAAACTTACGGTTGCTGTCACCTTCCCTTGTATCTCATCGGCATAATTGACGGCAAAGTTGGTGTTGCCATCATAGAATGGCAACGTGATAGTTCCTGTCACAGTAATCACACTTGGTTCTGGCTTTTCTTCTTTTAACGTATTGAGTCTCAACTGCCAACCAACTTGCCCTCCACCTGGGGTGAAGGTGAGCGTTCCCGTGGCTGGAGTTTCCAATTCTATGGTATAGGTGCGGTCGTCATTGTTGGCACGGCTGGGGAATACGTATGCGGATGACGAATAAGTCTTCCCATTGAGTTCGGAGAGATAACCCGTCCCCGTGTCAGCATTCAGGTTGCCAGTGATAGTTACGCTTTTAATCGTGATGCCTTCTGGGATGACAATCGTGTATTTATGGTTCCTGGAAAACTTGATGTAGTTGGTCTTTGAGACGATTGCTGGCGATCCGCTCTCGCCGCTGATGCTAAATCCATTATAGAAATTCCAATCTCCATAGCTTGTCTCTGCTGAGATGTCATAATAATCCGCAATCTCCTCTTCTGCCTCTTCCTCCGTTTCTCCCATGATGGTGCCGTCAGCGTTTTGTGCATCGGTGATGTCTTCCACGATAGAGTTGAGATAGTTCTCTAAGTTGGTATAGCCATTGTCGGCAATCATGGCACCATCAGATGAATTGTTTTTGTCCAACCCATTGGCATCCTCCCAGTTATCAGGCATACCGTCGCCGTCACTATCGGTGGGGGCAGTGGTGCTGTTCAATGTCGGCCATGCACTCCATGAGGAGGAAGCACCCGAAGGTTTGTTGTCATCCTGTGAGTTGATGAAACCACTGCTCAATTCGTTTCCCGTATAAGTTGCAGTGCCGTTGCGTGTGTCGCTCACCATCAGTTCGTCGAATGAGTCACGGCTCAACGATGCTCCAGCATAACTCAACACGCGCTCGTATGCTTGCGCTGCCGTGTGTGTCGTGGTGGCGATATAGGGAATTGGTGTTGTGATGTGGATGGTGTCCTTTGTCGTCTGCGTATAAGTGCCGTCACAGTCACTGGAATTGATTTGGTTGTAGATGCCATAGGTCCAGTTGTCGTAGGTCACATCAGCATATTTGGAGTTGACATTGCCATTGACATAGTATTTTCCCCAGATGTGTAAGGCTGGAGCATAATCAGGATATTGTGCGACATACTCGTTGTTGCGGATGCCGATGCCCGCAATGCGCTTACCTTTATAGTTGGTAGGTGTGCCTGGACCAGGTTTGTAATAGTTGTTCACGATATTCACTTTCATAGCCTCACCACCATAGCAACCATTGCCTCCGAAGTTGTATATCACATTGTTTCGCATATCCATCCGCTCTTCCAATTGTGTCGTGGGACGTGGGGCGAGTCGAGGAGTGCGGCTTGTGTGGTGAACCAAGAGGTTGTGATGGAACGATGCACCGTTGCCTCCCCAGTTGCCTCCGTAGCCATGTGCGCCTTTGGAGTGCCCAGCGTTCACAAGGCTTTGTGCCACCAAGCACCATTGCACGGTGGTGTTCTTGTTTCCGAGGACGGAGAGACATTCATCTATTGACCAACTTACCGAGCAATGATCGATGATAAGGTCTTGTTGGTCGAAGCCTCCGAAACCGTCCCACCCATCAGCACCATCGACCAGCACGTTCTTGTTGCCGAGTCGGAAGCGCATATAGCGTACAATCACATTGTTTCCCTTGATGCTGCATGGATAGTCTGCCACACAGATACCGTCGCCAGGAGCCGTTTGGCCCGCGATGGTAACATTGTCTCCGATATTAAGTGCTGACGTGAGATGGATAGTTCCCGATACGTCAAACACAATGGTCTTCCGTCCCGCTTGGCTCAAAGCCCATCGCAAAGACCCTGTGCCAGAGTCGTTGAGGCTATTCACGTGGTACACTTTGCCGCCGCGTCCGCCTGTCACATAGCGTCCATATCCTTCAGCCCCAGGGAAGGCGGGCTGTTTCTCTACGGCTTGCACTCCTCCTACACATAGAATGAGGAGCAACGTCAACACAAATTTGTTGAAATGATTTGTCATAATAGTTTTGTTTTATCGTTTGTTAATTGATGAGTCCCTGACGTGAAGATGGGTCAGGGACTCAAGGTTGATGGTATGAATTATCTTGATAGAGCTGACACCGAGCGTTTCAATTTCTCCACGTAAGCATCGATAACCGCCACGGCAGTAAT
>JAFYZV010000045.1 GCA_017548525.1 Prevotella sp. | reverse complement strand
ATGTGGATAGAGAACTGGACTGACAGAAGCCCCACGGCATACGAGACAGCATGGGGGCAGAAAGTCACCAAGCGAGAACTCATCCACATGATGAAGATGGCGGGATTCAATGCCATCAGGGTGCCTGTGACATGGTACCCTCACATGGAGGCAAAGATGCAATTCTCATCGAGCAATGATGACCTTACTTGGGACCCCGTAGCTGACCCCATCGGAACACAAATCGACCCCGAATGGATGGCAAGGGTGAAAGAGGTAGTAGACTATGTTATCGACGAGGGAATGTATTGCATCCTCAACGTGCATCACGACACGGGTACATACGACACTTCTTGGATTAAAGCCAACATGGCCAACTACAACAAGAACAAAGACACCTTCGCGGCGATATGGACACAAATAGCCAATCAGTTCAAGGACTATGGCGAGAGGCTCATCTTCGAGGGTTACAACGAGATGCTCGATAGTTACAACTCTTGGTGTTTCTCCTCCTTGGGAACCTCTAATGGATATGACTACAATGTCGCTACCGATGCTTACAATGCCGTAAACAGTTATGCACAGACTTTCGTCAATACCGTACGTGCCACAGGTGGAAACAACGCGCAGCGCAACTTGGCTGTATGTACATACGCGGCTTGCAGCGGGTCGGGTACGTGGAACACTCATTTGCAAGACCCCCTCAAGAACATGAATCTGCCCACAGACCAAGTGAATGGCCATATCATGTTTGAGGTCCACAGCTATCTCAATTTGGAAAACATCAACAACACCAAGAACGAAATCGACCAGATGATGAGAGACCTCAACACCTATCTCGGTAGCAAGGCTCCAGTCATCTTCGGAGAATGGGGTGCGTCTGAAGATGGAATTGACTATTACAACGACTACAGGAGCAATATGCTTGAATTTACAAAGTATTTCGTCAAAAAAGCAAAACAATATGGATTCTGCACTTTGTATTGGATGGGACTCTCTGACGGTGAGGACCGTACTGTACCCCAGTTCACACAGCCCGACCTCGTAAGCTCTATCACCAAGGGATTCTATGGCGACAGTTACGACTACACGGCAAGAAAGAAAGGCGATGTTAACGAGGATGGTAACGTGAACATAGCTGATGTCGTGCTGCTCGTCAACTACATATTAAATGACGGACAAATCAGAGAGGACTTGGCAGATGTCAACGAAGACGGAGCCGTCAACGTGACCGATGTCGTCTGCATCGTTGACATCATTCTGTCGGGGACAAGTGAGGTATTAACAAACGAACCCACGACTGCACCCAATCCTCCTACGACAGCCGCATCCGACGTGTTGCTATCCATTTTCAGCGACAAGTATGGATTCCCCATACAAAATAAAGAATACATATATCCTGGTGGATGGTATCGTTGTACGGTGGAAAACTTGGAAATAGATGGCACGACCGTTGCGAAGGCTGTGTATGACGAGGACGCTACCGACCAATGGACTGGCCAGGCAGGATTCTGGCAAGTAGCAGGAAGCACCTCAGCAAGTGGGGCGAAAAAAGTGTATCTGACAGCCTTCTCCCCAGATGCCACCCAAGTCGTCATTGAAATCATGAATGAGGACAATTCAGCAAAGTTAGCTGATGTGGTCATTCCTATCCAAAATGGCAAATGGAACTACCTCTCGGCATCGGTGGAAAACATCGACCTAAGTGTCATCGGCAATGTCAGCGTGAGAGCTGGGCACAGCACCATCTGGTTCACCGATTTCTATTTTGCAAAATAACAGCAATTCTACTGGTCTCTAACACTTTTCCCAATGACCATGGATAGACAGCAGAAGATAAAACAGAAATACAGCGACATCAAATCCACCCACCCCGTACTTTGCCCTGACGGCAAGTACCGATGGGTATACGATGTCCCTATGCTCAAGAACCCCAGCATCCTGTTGGAAGTATTCTGGGTGCTGGGCATCAGCTTCGGCGTGGTGTGGCTGTTCGTATTGTTGTTGGGAGGATGTGAAAACCACTACCGCCTATCCGACCTGTGGGACATCACACGTGGCTTTTTGTTGCTCACGGCACTCTTCTTGGTGCTGGGCTGCGTGGCATATTTCTTCGTCTCATGGCACTATGGCTGGAAATACAGCATCCTCTTCATCATGGACGAGCAGGAGGTGGTACACAAGCAACTGCCTGGCACAGAGGGGAAGGCACGTGCTATCGGCAAGCTGACGGCAATGGCAGGGGCGGCAGGCGGCAAGCCGGGAATGGTGGGGTTAGGAATACTGGCTGCCAACCGCACATCGATGTCCACATCATTCAGCAGCGTGAGGCGCATCAAGCCCTGCCGCCGACTGCACCTGATCAAAGTGAGGGAACGATTCAGCCGCAATATGGTTTTCGTGGCTGACGAGGACTTCGATTTCGTCTACCAGTATCTTTGCGACCACTGCCCTGCCGCCCGCAAAGGCTAAGAAATCCATGTCCGTATGCTCGAAATCCCAAGTGAAAGGATAATTGAACACCTCTGTAGATTGCTGAAACCTTCATATCTCATCATTTTTTCCTGCTAAGATACAGAAAACAACCAAACAAAAATGGAGGGTGCGCCTATTTATTTAGGCTCACCCTTCATGCTATAATACCGCAAGCGATTGCTGGGCGTTTACACCTCGAATGACAAAGATTTCAATTGATACACGCCGTTACGCCTAACGTGGTGGCTATCGCCGTCAAAATGGCGACAATGAGCTGGATAATATACTTCCAAGTTTCCTTTTTCATGTTATTCAATGTTTAATTCTTCATTTTTAATCTTTCATTTCATAGTGGGCTTGTAGGGGCGGAACTGCGTTTCCGCCCGTAGGTGATGATGAAATCGCCTTTGGCGAGAAATAAAACAAAATTAATTCAAAATCTGAATAAAATTCCAAGTGGGCTTAATGTTTATTTTGATTCAATTTTGATTCCAATTTTGGATAATTTCCGCACGTAGTGCGCCCCTTTCTGCCCCCTTCATTTTTCATTTTTAATCTTTCATCTTTCATTTTCAGCGGGTTCAATCGCCGCCACCTTCGCCTCCTTCGTCGTCATCATCGTCGGTATCGGGCGAGGTGTAGTCGTCCTGCTCCCTCACGTGTGCAACGAGGTTCAACTGCTGGCGGGTAAATACTCCCGTAGCGCGGCTGCGCATCTTCACGCTCACCACGTTCTTGGCGGCGGTGAACTCCTTCGCGGTGTCGGCTGCCGTGGTCTGCAAGCCGAGGGAGAAGATGGCGAGGTCGGGAATCTTCACCGCCTTGCCGTCGAGAGCCAGCTCACGGATGCAGCTCACCATGTCCTTCAGGATGCCCGTGATCAACCCCACGGAGTACGGGCTGTGATGGTCTGCCATGTGGCGGGCAAGCCCGTCAAGGTCCACCGTCTCGCTCACTGCCACGCGGGCGAACCACTTGCCTTCGGTCTTCGAGCCCTCGCGTGTGTCTTGATAAAGTTTGTACTTCAACATAATGTGTTTGTGTTTAAAATGTGAATAAATAGTTGATAATTAGAAAGTTACGTATGTCCATCCCCCAGTTTCCGCCTCCCGCCTGCGCACTGCCTTCGGCATCTTTCCCTTCGGATTTCCATTTGCAAAGTTACGACCTATCCCGCCAAACACCAAAAATCGGGCTTCAACTATCTGTAAAAATCTGTTAAGAAACGGAATCTTTCGTGTTAATAAAACCAAATGCGACAAATTCACTCAACTTTCCATAATGGCTCTTGCTCCCATCCATGAGGAAATCCCATAACGCTATTGTCAATGGATGGATAGTCGTGTAGAAGCGTTGTAACCTTCTCCGTCATGTCGTTTTTAGGCGAGATGATGTCAAGGAAATATTTGATGACACATAGACTGAAGAACACTTTCTGCTGGTTAACGGGTGACGAAATCCATGGACGTACCATGTGGCGCATCGACAACGCCCGCAAGGCGAAAGTCCTGTTCCACACACGGGAATGATGGCAACAATTGTTTCGAGCAACAGTCACAATGGTCATCCACGACTTGAGTACTACAATGACGGCATGAACGGACCAAAGCACGAAGTTCTTCACGAAACGACTCACGGGAGCATCAAGATGACTCGCCCTTGCTTTGACAAGACTCCGTATGGCATCCGTCGTCGCATGGATAAGGAATATGTGTACATCACATTCAAGTTTCCCAAGAAGTTGGGGTTGGCTCTGACGAAGGTTCTGTATGCCGAGGAAAGTGACGAGATGATGTCGTTCTTGAAGACAAGGAAGGAGGAAACGGTATGGGAGTAAACAAGCAGTATTTTACTTGCATCGGCAGGGGGCATGGTGCCCCTTGCCTCCCAGCCACCCGCGAGGATTGGGAGTGTTTGCGCCGTGAGCCTTGGTTGGCACAGATGTGTGACAGGATTGCCAAGGGCGACGAGGAACTGAAACACAGGTTGCCCGTATGGACTCCCCATTGCGCGGAGTTTAACAACAACCACCGTGCGATTGCCGATGCCGTGAAGCCGTTGAATCGGTTGATGCTCGACTTTGACGAGAAGGGACACACGGATGATATTCTATCGAGATTAAAGATGAAAGATGAAAAATTAAATCCCCCTTCGGATGTGCATGGGATGCAGGTGCTGCTGGTTGAAGAGAGTGTTCGTGGTGGTACGCATGTGCTGGTGGAGTTGCCAGGGGGGATGACGGCAGACGAGGCACAGGAACTGATGGAAGAGGCTACTGGGTTTAAACCCGACAAGGCGGTGAAGGATGTTTCGAGGTGTATCTATATGGTGCCTGAAAGCCATACGAGGTATGTGAGCGAGAGGATGTTCAGCCCCCTCCAACCTCCCCCCGTAGGGGAGGCTACAAACAAGCTGACGGAAAAGGAGGCTGATGACTCTGTGGCTCATAACTCTGAACTAAGAACTCAGAACTGTGAACTGAAATTCAAGGGTGTTCCTTATTCTGACATCATTAGCGAGTGGTGGCGCAGGAATGGCGGGGAGCCAGCCGAGGGCGAGAGGAACGTGAAGTTGCACAAGTTGGCGGTGAACCTTCGGGCAATATGCGATAACAAGAAAGAGGTGTTGATGGCGGTGATGCCAAGGTTGGGATTGTCTGAGGTGGAACTGAAAAGCATCGTGGATTCCGCTTGTAAGGAATCGCCCAAGGGGATTTCCAAGGTGATGCAAGGTATCGTGAACACGTTGCTCACAGAGAACTCGGAGGAAGCGGAGGATACAGAGGAACATTCCCTCCTTGGAAGGGGTTTATGGAGGCTACCCATCGGCTTGAAGGAATCCTTGGTTGGTGTTCCCAAGAATATGCAGATGCCCGTGCTTTGCTCGGTCATGCCCATCGCGGCAACATATGCCGACCAAGTAAGCGTGAAGTATTGCGACGGGATGGAACAAAGGCTTGGGATGATGAGCATTATCCTTGGCGACCAAGCCAGCGGAAAAAGCGTTTGCAAGAATGCCGTGGATGTGTGGAAACGGCAGTTGGAAGAGGAAGATGCCTTGGCTCGTAAGCGCGAAGAGGAATGGAAGGAGCGTAAGAAGTCGCGCAAGGCGAACGAGAAAGCACCCGAAGACCCTCATATGCTGATCAGGGTGCTACCCGTGACGGTTTCGTGTTCCACGTTATTGAAGCGATTCAAGAACTCTTGTGACCATACGCTATATTCCTTTGGCGAAGAGCTTGATACTTTGAGGAAAACAAACGGGGCTGGTTCGTGGAGTTCAAAGTATGACATCTATCGTCTCTCATTTGATCGGGGCGAATGGGGACAGGACTACAACTCTGACCAAGCGGAAAGCGGTGTGGTAAGAGTAGCTTATAATTGGACGATGCTCGGAACATACGGGGCTATGAGGAAATGCTTCAAGTCGGACAATATCGAGAATGGGCTTTCAAGCCGTATTCTCGTAGCCGAAATGCCTGATAGTAGCTTTGCCAAGATGCCGAAGTACGGCAAGAGGTCTTTGGAGGATGAGGCGAGAATCCAAGATGCGGTGAACATGTTAAGGGGAGCTAACGGTCTGATAGACACGCCACGGTTGCGCAAGGCGATTGGCGACTGGGTAGAAGAGAAGCGCGTGGAAGCCGCCAAGGACATCGACCGCGTGAAGGACACCTATCGCAAGCGGGCTGCCGTGATTGGCTTTCGGTGTGGTGTCGTCTTCCATCTTCTGACAGGCAATGCAAGGGAATCGCAAGCGTGTATTGATTTCGCGCTGATGATGGCAGAGTATTGTCTGCAAGAGCAAATCAAGATGTTTGGGGAGGCTTTGCAGAGCCAATACATTGAAGCTAATGACATGAACATCAGAAACGGCATCAACAGTTCCGTGTTTGACAAATTACCCCCTGTGTTCACAACGGATGATTTACGGGCGTTGAAAAGTGGTCATTGTGGAGAAGGGTCTATTCGTGTCATTATTTTCCGTTGGCTTCATGATGGATGGATTGAGAAAATAGACAAAAAGATGTGGAGGAAAAAATCGAAGGGATAAAAATGTTACATTGTTACATGTTACATTGTTACAATAAGGAGATTTTAAGATGAAAGATGAAAAATGAAAGATGAAAAATTAAAAATTGATGATCATGGAACTGGTATTGAAGAGAATTGCCAAAAAGAAGGATTATACGATAGGTAGGCTTTCCATCAGGGAACGGGTGGATGATGAGTATCTCGCGGGCGAGCGGGATGTGTATCTCTGCGATACGTTGGAACCCACTTGGCGAAACATCGGCTGGGGTAAGAAGGGCAGGAAGGTGGCGGGCAAGACCGCCATTCCCGAGGGGCGTTATCCCGTGGTGACATTTACCTATTCGAAGAAGTTCGAGAAGTGGCTACCGTTGTTGCTCGGTGTGCCGATGTTTAAGGGCATTAGGATTCATGCTGGCAACACGGTGGAAGACACGCAGGGGTGCATCCTTGTAGGCGAGAACTTGAAGAAAGGTATGGTGTTTAATTCCAACAAGTGTCTGAAACGGGTGAAGGAAAAAATCGTGGAAGCCAAGGAAACGGGCGAGGGAGTGTGGATCGTGATTTGCTGATGGCTTATTCAAAAAAATCATATTGGTGTCCGAGAAAACAAATGGTTTTCGGACACCAATAGATTATCATGAACCGAGAGACACAGGAAAAGCCGACTACTTTTCGGATTCTTTCTCCAAAATCTCCATCATGCTTTTATACGCTTCCCTTGTCTCCTCAGGAAAGGTATTCAGGATTCGCTCCTCTTCCTCGGGTGTCAGTTTACGGTAAATGCGACGTGAACGGCGTTTTCTCGTCATCAAGAAAACGATAACCCAAACCAATATGAGATTAAAGAACCAGAGCATAAAGATTACTCGTGAACGTATAATTGCCAGCCTAAATAGGTCTCGATGGCTTCATTGAGGATGTCTACCACATCGGTGCGACACATTGCCACATGATGCTCAAAGCCGTTTTTGCAAACGTACTTCATGAGTTTCTGCAAGTTGTCAACCTTCGTCACGGCGATGCAACCATCCATGCCGTAGGGTTCATCCGTGATTTCGCCCTTACCGAGATAGGCTTTGATGCAACCCTTCGGGTCATCGGTGGAGATGCGGAAGAAGGTGAAGTCGCCAGCGGTAACCTTTGCATAAACTGCCCCGAAAGTATTGATTTTACCCAAGGTACGACCTAATACGCCCAAAGGACCGAGCTTGAGGTCATTCTTCACAAACGACTTGGGGAAGTTGCCACAATGGGTACATACGCACTTGTTGCGCTCCTCGGCAAAGTTGTTGTTCCAGTCGAGCAAAGCTGACGACTTACCAGAAGCCAACGTCAAAGCATACATGGAAACGGCACCTGCAATGTCTGTCTCACAAGCGGCAGGAATCAGCTTATCGCCCAACATCGACATGGTGACACAAGCGGCACAACCATAATTCTGTTCCAAGGAATCCCAACATTGAATAGCTACAGCCTGCACGTCGTTAGCCTCTATCCAATTCTCCACGGCAACGCCAAACTTCGCTTGCAACTTCAGTTTCTCGCGATAGTTTTCGGGTATTTCGGCATAGTGGTACAACCGTTCACACATCTTCAAGAACTTCTGGTCATCGTCTGCAATCTTCTGTGCGGCAAACAAGATTTCAGAGAGGTCGGCAGGAACGACCGTAATGCCGTATCTTTGTAGGAGTTTCTCGCTGGCGCGGCACGTATTGAAGCCCAACGGGCGTGTGCCTATCTGACCGATGCGACAATGACGCAAACCATTCACCACACGGCAGATGGCGGCAAAGCGATCCAAGTCCTTTGCGAGCAATGGGCTGTAGATGGAATAGGTGTGAAGCGTCGTATCTGTAAAAGGAATACCATACTGATAGAGGTTGTTGCAGACGGAAATCTTTCCGCAGAACGCATCGCGTCGGCTGTCGAGATCCACCTTGTCGTTCTCGTCGTCACAAGCCTGTACCAAGACAGGTACGTTCAGGTCTGCATCGCTGATGGCATTGATGATGCCAATCTCAAAACCGAAATTGGGGAGCGACACGATGATGCCGTCAATCTCGTCACGATGCTCGCGGAACTGTTTGGAGACCTTCAATCCGTCCTCACGTGTTTCAATACTGCTACTGCCCGTAGGCGTTGCATCCTCGGGCAATATGACATATTCATACCCTTGTTGCTCCAAGGTCAAGAGCAATTGCTTGCGTACGTCCTTTGCTAACTCAGAATTGAAATAGGCGCGTGTACCGATAATCACGCCAAAACATGTCTTTCCGTTTCTCATATTTTAATGTTTTTGTAAATAATAGCTTGTTTAGATGACAAAGATAACAATAAAAAGTAAAAAGATAAAATAGTTAGAGGGGAAAATGAGTTCAAAGTTCAAAGTTCATAGTTCATAGTTTGGCTGGCGCATTTCATAACTATGAACTATGAACTCTTCACTATGAACTTCTATCTGAGCCATAGCCAGCGTTGCCCCCAATCTTCCATGATTTCGTCACGTATTATCTTTTGGTATAGAGCACCCGCACAACCATTCCAATAGTCGGCTGGCGCATAGCTGTCTGTCCACCAATGGCTGCCCACTTGATAGTCGGTGAGGTTCGTCTTGTTTTCCCACGTGTTCTCTACCGTTATCTCGCCCTCTATGGCTTTGAATCCTTTGACGGTAGAGGTGATGGTATACGATAACGTACCTGTATAGTAGGTGGAGTGGCGCACCACGTAGAGGCCATTGCCCTTGTAGTAGCCTTTCCACTTCTGATTGCGTATGTCAAGGGTAACACAGGCAGAATCGATGGCGATGTCCTTCCGTTTGGGGCCTTTGAGTTGCCATTCGATGATGGAGCATATCTGGGCGGTGTCCTCGGCGGTGGTGGCTCCGTGGAAAATGGTGCGTGGTGTCCTGTTACAACGCACGAATCGCCCACCCCACGATTGTTGTTCGGGATTCGATGGGTCGCCGTCCATCATATACAATAATGAGGGGGTATCGCCCAACTTGGGATTTCCCTTGTAGTAAGCGGCAAAGTCACGTCCCAAGTGTCCACTATCCTTGATGAAAGTCTGGAAGAAACCCATGTTATACTTGTCGCGGTTCTTCGAGTCGTAGATAAAGCCGCGATAGGTGGTATTGTTCTCTATCATCCACAAATGGGGAAAGTTTTCCACGATATAGCAGTAGCCGTTGACACCCCATTTCTTGTTGGGACCGCCAATCCAATAGACACGGATCTTATGTGCGATGTCCGGCGCATCATGTAATGCCTGTGCCACATCCTCCAAGCAACCCCACACCAATACATAAAGCGGGCGTGGGTCGTCCTTGCGGGCTTGTTTGATAATCCATTCCGACCCTTCAGTCGGTTCACCATAGCCGCACGGAGGGAGTTCGTTGGTGCGTCCTTGTTTCACCAACTTACGCAAGTCATCGGGCAACATGACCTCCGCATGATTTCTCAATAAGGGATAGTCCTGCTCATATATGTCTATCATCCGATAGATTTCGTTGGAATGACCCGAACCGAAGGATGGCGACGACACCAACCCTTCAATGTCGAACAAGTCGGAATACATCAATAGATGTGCCATCGACTGGTTGTCATCGGGGTCTGTCCCGCCGATGTCGGTACTGATGAGGACACGGGGTTTCTGGGGCTTGACCGTCACGATATAGCGAGCGTATGATGTCAGCCTTGGCGTTGTCATGTCGTATGCCTCCAGAATGACATGAATCGTCTTGGGTTCACTAACCATAGGGGCGACGAACCATGCCTGTGGGTCGGTTTCGGCACCAAACATCAAGTCGATGTTGTCCTTGTAGGTACCCGAAGGGTACTGATACCAGGCTACGCGCCATTGGTGGCTATACTTATCGGGGTTGGCGGCAACTTGTTCTTTGGTGATACCTATTTGCTTCCACAAATCTCCGCGTATTTTCCACAGAGCATCAACATCCACGGGGTCTGGGTCGCTCACCAGGGCGCTCAAACGGACGGTGTCGCCACTATGTACGGTCAGGTCGAGTCCTGACGGCACTTCTATGATAGGCTTATGGTTGGCTTGGTTGTACTTGGGCGACACACACCATTGCAGACGAGCTTGGAAATCGTGCATAGCAGGCTCAATCCATTCACGCAACTGGCCAAAACCTGTGTCGCGATAGACTCGCTGGTAGCCTTTGACCAAATAGAAACAACCACCCCATCCACCGAATGTGGGGTCTTCATCACTACGCAAGCCATTAGCCAACGAATAGAGGAAAGCTGGCGTGTCGCCCTCGCTGATATAGGGCTGGGTATAACATTGGCCTAAGGGGTTGCGCTTGTCGTGTAAATATCGCTTGACAAAGTCTGTGGTGTTCGTCATCGTACCATAGTCCCAGCTGCCGCTAAAATGGTGGTTCAACAGGATGGTCACCAAGGGATGGTACTTCTCAATATACGAGCCACCCGCATCCTGATACCAGATGCAATAGAGAACGGCCTTCGAGACTGCCCGCTCATAGTCTTGGGGATAGTCACGTTTCAACTTCTGAAAAGCCTTGGCTGCCGTATTCGTTCCTCCCCAGCATTGGATGAACACCGGGCGTGGGTCGTCTTCTAACAGCACTTCCACAATGCGGTCGGAGCCGGGAGTGTCAGGCCAATCTGTAGGGTCTACCAATGGTGTTGCGCCTGGCAGGGTCATCTTACACTGCTTGCCACTCAACACGATGTGTGAGGGGTCTTCATCACCCACATATACTCGCTGACGAAGATAGTCGGGCGTGGGATATGCGGAATCGTGTATTTTCAGGTTCGGATAGACTTGGGCGTAGGCGTCCAACTGCTTCTTCAACCACGGATCATGGCTCCACCCCTTTTTCTGGAAACAGGAGTTTGTCTGGATGATAGCATCCACCTGCATGTCGTTAGTATAGAGCAGGAAATGAACCATTGAACAACGGTCGTCGGTCTCGGCATCAGTCAATACGATGACTCTTGGTTTTTGAGCCATGACTGTCATCACACAGATTGCGGCGAAAAGAATCAATAGCGTTTTCTTCATTCAAATTATCATTTACTTTTTTGAGAATCTATCCAATATAACTGCCAAGAGAATCACGAAACCCTTGATGACCTGTTGCCAGAAGGGAGAGACATCGAGAAGGACAAGTCCATTGTTCAACACGCCAATGATAAGGGCACCGACCACCGTTCCAAGAATGCTGCCACGCCCACCGCTCAGCGACGCTCCGCCAATGACAACGGCAGCAATGGCATCTAACTCATATCCCATTCCCGCATTGGGCTGGGCAGAGTCGAGACGCGCCGTAACGAGAATACCCGCCACCGCAGAGAGAACTCCTGCCAACGTGTAAACCAAAAGCACAACACGGTTGACGCGAATACCCGAAAGCAAGGTTGCCCGCTCATTTCCACCGATGGCATAAATATATCGACCCGTCCGTGTCTTCTTCATATAAAAAGCGAAACAGGCAATGATAACAACGGCAATCCACACGGGCATCGGCACACCAAACAGCCATCCCGTTCCGATAAACTCAAAGCCGCCACCAAGACTGGTGATGGGAAAGCCACCCGTATAGAGCATCGTCAACCCACGGGCAATGGTCATCACGCCAAGCGTAGCCACAAAGGGAGGCACCTTGAATTTCGTCACTAAGATGCCATTGAAGCCGCCAAACACGGCTCCCACCAACAATGCGGCGAGGCAACAACCCCAGAAAGTAAACCCCACGTATGTATCGGCACTGGTCAACTCATAGCCTTGATGCGCCAATCCTGCGGCAATAGCACCTGACAATGCCAATACCGAGCCTACGCTGAGGTCGATACCTCCAGTAAGAATGACCAACGTCATACCGACGGAGATGCAAAGGTTGACACTGGTTTGGCGCAACACATTAAAGAAATTTTCGGAAGTGGCAAAGTTTTCCGAGAGGATAGTCATTGCCAAGCACATCAACAACAAGGCAATAAGTGGTTTAATAACTGGATTCTGTAATATTGTTTTCATTCGGGTAAAGATGCTTTTAGGATTTGTTCTTCGGTAAATTCATTGCGCATGAAGGTCTTTCCAAGACACCCTTGGCGCAAAGTGATGATACGGTCGGTAATCGCCATGATCTCAGGCAATTCGGATGAAATGACCATGATAGCCATACCCTGTTGTGCCAATTCGTCTATCAGTCGGTAAATCTCGTTCTTGGCATGGATGTCGATACCTCGTGTGGGTTCGTCAAGGAAAAGCATCTTGGGCTTGGTCATCAACCATTTTCCCAATACGATTTTCTGTTGGTTTCCACCACTGAGTTGTCCAGCAAGCTGTTCAGCAGAGGTAGATTTGATTTGGAGACGTTGACGGTAATCATCGGCAAACTTCCGTTCCTTGGCATGGTGAAGCAAACCATGCGAAAGACATTCGGCAAGCGATGCCAAGGTGGTATTATGCTCGATGGACATACCCAATACCAATCCCTCTCGCTTACGGTCTTCGGGACAGAGCGACAACCCATACCTTACTGCCTCTTGGGGATGGCGGATGGTGACAGGTTTCCCATCTATACGGATAGTGCCGGTAACAATCGTGGGGTGCAAGCCAAAAATCGCCTCAAGCAATTCTGTCCGTCCTGCGCCCATCAAGCCATA
Organism: Prevotella sp.; assembly: GCA_017548525.1. Lineage (GTDB taxonomy): Bacteria > Bacteroidota > Bacteroidia > Bacteroidales > Bacteroidaceae > Prevotella. The sequence goes on along the minus strand of JAFYZV010000045.1, from coordinate 9,458 downwards.
GATACCCAACACCTCTCCCTGATTGACAGAAAATGAAATATCATCAAGAATTTTGTGGGTAGGATGCCCTGCATCTTGCATCGTCAGATGTTCCACTTCCAACACTGGCTCCCCGAGGGGATGCTCTGCCTTGACGAAGAACTCCTTGCGCTCGCGCCCCACCATCATCCGGACAATCTCATCTGTGGTGGTGTCGCTCATCTGTATCTCCTTGATGAGTTGTCCGTCACGCATGATGGTCACGAAATCAGCCAACCGCCACACCTCGTCCATCTTATGCGAGATATAGACAATGCCCACACCCTTAGACTTCAATTCCTCTATCAAGGCAAACAGGATGTCAGTCTCTGACTCTGACAACGAGGATGTTGGCTCGTCCATAATCAAGACGCGGGCATTGAGCATTAAAGCCTTGGCAATCTCTACCAATTGTTGTTGCCCAACGCGGAGGTCGCCCATCTGCGTGCGCGTGTCTACCTGTAGATGAAGACGACCAAGCCATTCACGTGCCTCGCGGTGCATCCGTCTCTCGTCTACCAACCCAAGGCGTGTCAATGGCTCTCTCCCCAGAAACATGTTCTCGGCGATATTCATATAGGGGACAAGGTTCAATTCTTGGTGGATGATAGCAATCCCTTTCCGTTGGGCATCAACGACACCCGTGAAATGCTGCACCTCGCCATCTACCAAAACCTCACCTTCGTAGTCGGGATAGACACCCGATAGGATGTTCATCAGCGTAGACTTTCCCGCGCCATTCTCACCTACCAGTGCATTTACCTTTCCCGCAATGATGCGTAGGTTCACCTTGTCAAGTGCTAACACGCCAGGGAACCGTTTCGTTACCTCGCGGGCTTCAACTATGATACTCTCTTCCATCATGGCAAAACCATTGTTCCAGACGCATCAAACAGTTTCCCGTCCTTGCGAATCAACAAACGACCATCGTATAGGAACTTGCACCCTGTCTCTTGTGAATCTCCCAAGGGCAAACAGATTCCATTGGCATTATCTTTTTGGTAAAGGGTAATAACCAAGCAACACTGCTTGGATGCAAGCTTGAAGGTGAAACTTCCCTCTATCGGGCGATTGGAGACATCCAACGTATGCGACACATAGACGGGATTTCCATCCTCTTTTGCCGGGAAAACATAATCATCAGCATCAAACGTCGTCCCATTGAAACTGTTGATGTACGCATCGACATCATAGTTATCATAGCCAGTGAATTGTACCTTGTCTATCTTCATGCCATCGGGAAGTTGAATGGTATAATCCACACCCGCCGAATACTTGATGGTATTCGACTTGCCCGTAGCATAGCCCTTTCCTTTCTCGTTGCTGACGGAGATCCCGCCGCTAAAAAGATAGGTCGTATTTGGATTGCTCTCCTGATAAGTTTCTGCGGACAGGGCATGAGTTTCATATCCCTCTGATGCTTCCTGTGCCTCGACACGCTGTTTCCATGCAGGGTATTCCGACTTGATGACATTCAACGGCCAACTCCCCATAAACTGATAGCTCGTACGGCGAATGGCATTGAGCGATGTCGTTACGGTACATCCTCTCCAATCCACCGTGGGTTCTGAATCTTCAAAGTTGTAAAGGAAACGATAGAACAGGTGCGCCAGCGCATTGTCATAGATAGCAAAGATGGGTTGGTAAGCCTTATCGGGATTGTACGACTTGGTGGCAATCTCATATTCTGAATAGGTATATGTCTTCCCACCTGTGGTATAGGAACGTGTCTTCCCGCGTTTCCTCAATTTCTCGAAGAAAGCTTTGTAGGTCTCTTCTGCTTTGGCACCGCCTAACTGGATGAAACGTCCCCACACGGCACTACCCGCCCTGTCAACCACACGGCGGTCTTTCTCACCATTGGCATTGGTGAAGTCTTCCACTGCCTTGCCGTCTATCTTGTGTGAATCGAGCCAAGCCACGGCAGTATGAATGGTTTGTTGCAATTGCTTGGAAGGTTTTTCTATGGTCATCAAGTAAGACAAGAGGCTGGCAGACTCACTGCCACTAATGGATGGCAACTCATGAGGCCGTCCTTCAGTAGGAAGGAAAGTTATGGTATCATGCTGGGCACACCATGCAGCAGGAGTCCCGTTGTCATCTACCTGACATTTGATGATGACATCAATGGCGTGTTGGATAGATTTCTCGCAACGTTGGCGAGTGACATTGTCTACCATGTTGGCGAAATCACCCTTCCCACTGGCAATATCTTGCAACAGACGCATCACGTTAGTCATCAAGTCATCATTGAAAGTGATATAGTCCTGATAACTACCATTGCCCGACAATGGCCAATACTGCGACCATCCACCACAACCCTTCTCTGCCTGAAATATCATGTTCAAGGCTTTCAAGAAAGATTCCCGATAGTCCTCCACCTTGGTCTTTTGGTACACTTTGGCAAGAAACCGCATCTCCATCGTCGTGGCACCATTGTCCAAGCAGGAGTGTTCGTGGCGAACATTATAGAGAGCGGATATTTCCGCATCGCTTAATTTGTGGAGCTGGTCATTTTTCATCCACCCGCCATTGGTCTTCTGTACCAATAAAACCACATTGGCGATTTGCTGAGCCTCGTTACTACCATACCAGTTAGCATCCATCTTACCTGCGCAAATGTCGCTCCACTTCATGTTAGAGGCATTGGCAGCATACATATTCATCATAAAGCACCCAAAGAGGAGCATTAAACATATTATTTTCTTCATCTCATTCATGTATTATTTTAATTGATAAGGAATCACCGTAAGAGCTTGGTCTATCTCGCCGTCTTTCACTGCGACAGCACCAAGGAATTTCATACGTCCGTCGCCTTGGTATGTTTTTACTCGTTTGGCGACATAATCATTCATAGCGGCAGACACTGCATTGAAATCCATCGTGTTCTGAAAGTCGTCAATGTCAAACCACCCTGAGGCATCACGGGCAGTGTTGCCGAAAATATATTTCAAGGGAATGGTCAACGCAATGCCATTCACCGATGCGTTAATCTCGTCATTGATTACCTGGGCTTGGTCGCTTTCTCCCTTCACGACATAAAAGGTGGGCGACCCAATGCCTAACAACCGCCCATGTCGTTGAGCAAAATCTTGCTCCCCGACATGTTTCACTAACTCTTCCAACGCAATGGCTCTTTCCTCCAAAGCCGCGAGCGAGTCTCTCATCAACATGGACACCAATTGCTCGGGTTTCAGTTCTTTCATCTCCTCGCGTCTTTTCTTTTCCGTCAAATTCTCGGTATAGAATGAGAACCAAAGGGCAACAATAGCCAAACCGATGATAAAGAAAACCTTTTTCATTCGTCAATCCTCCCAAAATGTCCGTATTGTGATACATTCTTCCGATTCACCAACTCAACGGCAACAGGCAACTTCCTCGGCAACTCACGCTCACCGTTGATATATCTGTCTGCCAAGGTGGCGGCAGTCTGTGCCATGGTCTTGGGGAATTGCATCCCCGTCGCCTCTATCTTTCCTTCACGGATAGCATTGACGCAATCGTCTGCCCCGTCAAACCCAAACACCTTAATCCTTCCTTGCTTGCCAGCTGCCAATATGGCTTGGTAAGCTCCCATCGCCATCGCATCGTTTCCACAAAATACAGCATCAATGTCTTGGTGTGCCTGCATCATCGACTCCATCACTTCCATCGCCTTGTTCTGGTCAAAGTCCGCATTCTGTTGTGCCACCATCTTCAATCCCTCAAAGCAATCGACCACAGAATGGAAGCCACGGCTACGCGCCCAAGTGTTGTTGTCGCCCACTAGTCCAAGTATTTCTACGTAATTACCTTGTCTGTTCATGGTTTCCACGAAATATTCACCGAGCGTGATGCAACCCGAATAGTTGTCGCTGAGGATCTGTGTGACACATGCCCCTGGCACATTGATCTCACGATCCATACAGAAAACAGGTATGCCAGCCCTCGCCGCAGCCTTGGCATTCACCGCCGAGCCGTCGGCATCGGTAGGATTGAACAAGATAGCCTTGTAGCCCGATGCCAAGATGTTATCAAAATGTTCCGCCTCCTTGGAGGGGTTGTTCTGTGAGTCGAAGAGAACGGCCTCATATCCTAACTCCTCGCATCGTGCTACTGCCGTCTGTCCCAACACCACGAACCATGGGTTGTTGAGCGTGGAGATTACCACGGCAATCTTTCCTTTCTTATGGTCACTCCCCGACTTACATGCCGTCAATTGTGATAGGCACAACATGGCGACAACAAGCAGGACAGCATATTGAATACCTTTCCTTCTCATATAGTCAACATTTATAACTCGCGATACTTGAAATGGCTGAAAGTGGCTGTACCTTCGCCTTGCGCAAAAACTCCTGGGAGCACACTCTGGAAGTCATAGAGGGTGTTGTGGTGATAGCCCGAGATTTCCTGCGCCCATCCCTCACGATGCCACGTTTTTCCATCCTCACTCCAATAACCTGTCACGACATGGTTATCATTGCGCAGCCTCAACCAGAGGTGGGAAGTGCCGTTGGTCTGTCCCCGTCGCGTAGTCTCGTTGCGACGTACACGATAACGATGCTGACGGTCATAACAGATGCCCACATTAAACTGGCTATTATAATATAAGGTGAGCCCAGCCTTCACGTCACCTTCTATGTCCAACTCCACCTCAAACTCATAACGATGGCTACCCGCCACAAACATCAAGGGGGCTGACGACCCACAGTCTGTTCCTTGCGCCCGCATGGTAAGCACACCATCACGTACTTGGACACGTTGTGGGTCGTATGCTTTGTAGAATTTCCAATCGAGACCGACGCGGAACTCATCTAATCGCGCATGACGATCTATGCGATTCCATTCAGTAGTGGGCTTCACCATCGGCAAGCTGGCATCGTCACCATCAGCTTTTATCCACCCATCGGCGGTAAAGTGTACAGGTTCCATGAGGGTTTGCCTACCTAATGTCAAAAAATCCTTTTCGTAAGCATGGTAAACACAATACCAATTACCTTCTGGGGTGTCAATAAGCGAGCCATGCCCCCTACTCCACCATCGCTCTTGGTCGCTTGCCGTATGGATAAGTGGATTGGTAGGCATGTTTATCCAAGGACCGTCAATGCTCTCCGACCGTGCCACGACCACCGCATGGCTTGTTGCTGGACCAGCAGTTCCACCCTCTGCACTGAGGTAATAATAGTATTTGCCAATGCGATACACCTTGGGTCCTTCCAAGCTGAACCCCTCCACAATCCAATCTTCGGGTAAAGGCCAACCATCATATACATGCTTCAACGTACCTGGCACAACGGAAAGACCATCGTCTGCCAATTCCACGCGGTTACCCCCACTGAGGAAAAGATAGCGTTTTCCATCTTCTCCCACCACATGGCAGGGGTCGATGTTTCCCAAGTTCAAGTCGATGGGGTTGCTCCATGGTCCGTTTGGCGAGTCGGCTACGACCACGTAATTTGTCCTTGGTCTCCGTGCCACCGTGAAATAGATGTAATACTTCCCTTTGTACTTCTTGATGTCGGGAGCCCAGATGGGTCCCAGGTATTCATTCAAAGCACAACTCACTGGCTCCCAATGGACGAGGTCGCGTGAGTGCATCACAGTCAACCCTGGCTGATAGTCGAATGCCGAGTGGGTCATATAATAGTCATTACCATCCCGCAAGATGGTAGGGTCAGGATAGTCGCCTGATAAGATTGGGTTAGTAAATGTTTGCGCTGTGGTTGGAAGAGCCATGAAAAGCAGACAGAAAGTGGCAATCCTGCCACTTTTCTGTCGCACCATGTTCTTCAAAAATGTCATCAAAACCATTTTTTGTTTGTTTTTAAGTTTGTTTGTCTGGAAATCTAATGGATGCCCATTGCATCCTCGCGTTATCTAATCAACTGACTCACAGCATTGCGCCATCCCTGGTACAATGTGTCGAGTTGGGGAGTTGCTTGGGGATATAGTGTCTGCGTCACCTTGCGGAAACCCGTCACCTCGTCAAAACCCTGCCACAAGCCACGGGCAAAGCCGTTCATGATGGCTGCACCAAGGGCGGAGGCATCATCTACCTCTGTACATACCACAGGTGTATCGAGCATGTCTGCTTGGAATTGCATCAAGAATTGGTTTTTCGTGGGACCGCCATCGGCACATATCTCACGTAGCTTGCTGCCAGTAGCCTTAGCCATCACGTCCACCAAGTCTCTCACTTGGTAAGCAATGGATTCCAAGGCAGCACGGAGGAAGTGGGCTTTCGTCGTAGCGAAGGTCAGTCCAAATACTGCTCCTTTCACGCCACTCTGCCACCATGGTGCGCCAAGCCCAGAGAAGGCTGGCACAATATACACGCCACCATTGTCTGCCACGCTTGTTGCCAATGCCTCCATTTCGGCGGGATGATTCACGAGTTGCAACTGGTCGGCAATCCATTTCAATGTCGCACCCGTGCTATAGATGTTGCCTTCATAGCCGTACCACGTCTTGCCAAAAGCGGAGAAACCCACCGATGTCACCAAGCCCTCGGGTGCTGGCAACGGCTTTTCGCCGATATTCACCATAACGCTGGAGCCTGTGCCGTAGGTCACCTTGCCAGAGCCTTGCGCGAAACACATCTGTCCGACAAGGGCACCATGGGAATCGCCCAACACGCCCGCTATTGGGATTGGCTCTTGGAAGATACCTTCCACAGTCGTCTCACCATAGACAGCATCGCAAGGCAATACCTCAGGCATCATCATGCGAGGGATGTCGAAGAGTGCCAACAGGTCGTCATCCCATTGCATCGTATGTATGTTGAAGAGCATCGTGCGCGACGCATTGGTGGTATCGGTAGCGAAAACCCTGCCGCCTGTCAGTTTCCAGACGAGCCATGTATCAATCGTTCCCATCAACAACTCGCCACGCTCAGCCCGTTCCCGTGCGCCCTCGATATGGTCAAGCAACCACTTCACGCCGCTCGCGGAGAAGTTGGGATCGATAAGAAGACCGCTTTTGTCAAGCACCATCTTGGCATAGCCATCCTCTCGCAACTGTTTGCAAATATCTTTTCCCCGCGTGTCTTGCCAGACAACGGCACGTGAGATGGGCTTTCCCGTATGTTTGTCCCATACGACAACCGTCTCACGCTGGTTGGTGATGGCAATGGAACAGGTGGCTTCCTCCTCTTGATGGCGGCTTATCAATTCACGGACTGCCACAACGAGGTTATCGTAAATCTCCTCTGCGTCATGTTCCACATATCCCTCTTGGGGATAATACTGGCGGTGATCCACATTCTGCCGTCCCACCAATTGGCATTGTTCATCAAAGAGCAACGCCTTCGTGGAGGATGTACTTTGGTCAATAGCAATGATATATTGTTTCATTTTTTGTTGAGTTTTTAACGTGATAACGAAAATCAATTAATCCAAAAGCCTTACACACGCCTCATAAATCCCTTGGTAATCAAAACCATAATGGCGAAACACCTCCAAGGGCGAGGCATGGATGACATTCTCATCGGGAACACCCAGTATCTTCATCCTGACAGGACACTCCTGTGCAGTCACCTCTGCCACCATCGACCCTAAGCCGCCATAAACACTATGTTCCTCAGCGGTGACTATACATCCCGTCTCACGAGCCGCTTTCAGCACGGCATCTTTGTCGAAAGGTTTGAGCGAGTGTATATCGAGTACTCGGGCATGGATACCTTTCTCTTTTAACATCTTACCAGCCTCCAAGCAGTGGGCAACAGTCTCGCCAGTACCGATGATGGTGAGGTCGGTACCATCCATCAGCATATTGGCTTTACCCAATTCAAAGTCGAAATCATCATCCTCATAGACATCGGGAACGGCATTGCGACCCACACGGATATAAGCGGGTTTGGGGCGGTTGACCAACGTCTCCACCAATTTCCTCGTCTGCCGCACATCACAAGGCAAGTAAACTTCCATGCCAGGGAAGGTGCGCAATACGGCGATGTCGTGCAACGAGTGGTGGGTGGCTCCCAACTGGCTATATGCCACGCCGCCGCTGACTCCACAAATTTTCACGGGCATCTGCGAATATGCCAAATCCACCTTCACCTGTTCCAAAGCGCGAGCCACATAGAAGCAGGCGGGACCGAAGATAAAAACCTTCTTTCCCGTCGAGGCAAGACCGGCACTAATGCCCACGGCATTCTGCTCGGCTATGCCCACTTCCACGAACTGCTGTGGAAACGTCTTGCCAAAGTCGGTCAACGTAGCAGAACCACTTGCATCTGACGTTACCGCAATGATTTCCTTATCTTTTGCCGCCAATGCCATCAGAGTATCGGTAAAGCTCTTGCGGCAGGGTATCTGATTGGGTGCTTTCATTGTCTTATCCTTTCCTTGATTTCTTTCATTGCCTGTTGATATTGTTCCTCGGAGGGTACGCCATGATGCCATTTGGCGACATTCTCCATGAACGAGACACCGAGTCCTTTCGTGGAGTGCGATATAATGAGATGGGGACGGCCATTCGTGAAGTCGATATCATCCATCGTGTCAACAATATCATCGATACTGTCGCCATTCATCTCCAAGACATCCCAGCCAAAAGCTGTCCAGCGGTCGCGGATATTCTCAAGGGGCATCACGTCTTCCGTGGAACCAGAAATCTGAAGACCATTGCGGTCGATAATGGCGACAAGGTGATCCAAGTGGTACTTGTTGGCTGCCATCGCCGCCTCGTAGATGCTGCCCTCGGCTTGCTCGCCATCGCCCATGACCACCCATGTCTTCCACTCTTCGCCCGACAACTTTGCACCGAGAGCCATACCCACACCAGCCGAAAGACCATGACCGAGGGCACCCGTATTAATCTCCACGCCAGGGATACTCACCGTGGGATGACCGCCAAGGTGAGCATAATCCTTGCCGTACGCCTCCAACTCACTCTCGGGAAAGAAGCCCTTGTCACACAACACGCAGTAGAGAGCCTCGGCACAATGACCCTTGCTCAACACGAAGCGGTCGCGCTTAGGCATCTTCGGTTGTTGGGGGTCTACATTCAACACACGGTTATAAAGGACGGTCAGCACATTCAGCACCGACAAGTCACCGCCCGTATGTCCTGTATGACCCGAGAAAATCAGTTGGATGAGGCGTTGCCTCAATCGCTCTTGTTTCGTTTTCAGTTCTTGTTTATTCATCTTATTTACGAATACTGACACTAATTGCGCTACAAAGATAAATAATAAAAATACAAAACGAAAGGAAACGAAAGGCAAAGATAATGATATTAACTATATTTAGCGATTGTGGGCTATCTTGTAACTACTCAAGATACAAAGTTTATACGAACAAAACGAATTTACCTGGCTTTTTTATTATTGTCAGACAAATTTCTTTAAGGGTCTTGGTGGAATAAGCTCAAATGGATGACAAACAATCGTAGGCTTTTTTGAAATTAAAGAAGAACTCATTCCACCGATTCGTACTTCGTCTGCAATACAGGGTTTAGTT
>JAFYZV010000001.1 GCA_017548525.1 Prevotella sp. | reverse complement strand
TGCCCAATGCTCGGTGCAAATATTGTTGATGTCACGACCAACCAACCCTATGTAAATCCTTACACCATCCTTGACAGAAAGGGCGTGAAAGTCGCCATCATCGGGATGCTGACACCTGCCATTCCCAACTGGCTCACAGAGGATTTGTGGAAAGGATTGCGTTTTGATGAGATGGTGAAAACCGCCCGTCACTGGGTGAAACACGTCAAGGAGGTGGAACGGGCAGATGTCGTCATCGGCCTTTTCCATAGCGGAAAGAGCGGTGGCATCAAGACCGTCGAATACGAAGAGGACGCTTCTTTGAAGGTGGCAGAGGCGGTACTTGGCTTTGACCTTGTCTTATTTGGCCACGACCACTCTACCTACAACAGCACGGTGACCAATGTCAATGGTGACGAAGTGGTCTGCCTCAATCCTTCCAACAATGCCCTTTACGTATGCGATGCCACCATTAACGTGACTCTCAAGGGAAAGAAAGTCATTAAAAAGCAAGTGAGCGGACAAGTCGTGAATATCACCAAGGAAGAGATTGACCCTCAATATATGGAGCATTTCCAACCCCATATCGACAAAATCAATGAATTTGTGAATCGAAAGATTGGTTTTGTGAGCCACTCCATGTATACTCGCGACTCCTATTTTGGCAGCTCTGCCTTCAATGACTACATTCTTAACCAAGAATTAAAGATCACAGGGGCTGATATAGCCTTCAATTCCCCTCTCTCCTTCGATATCGCCATCAAGGAGGGAGACTTGTGTGTAAGCGACATGTTCAACCTCTATCGTTTTGAGAACCAACTCTATGTGATGCGAGTGACGGGCGAAGAAATCCGTAAGCATTTGGAAATGAGTTACGACCTGTGGGTGAATACGATGACTTCTCCCGATGACCACCTACTCCTATTGAGCGAAAGCACGTACAATAACCAGTCTCGCATTTCATTCGCGAATTACTCTTTCAACTTCGACAGTGCCGCTGGCATCGATTACGAGGTAGACGTTACCAAGCCCAATGGCGAAAAAGTACACATCTTACAGATGAGTAATGGTGAGCCGTTTGACGAGACAAAGTGGTATAAGGTGGCAGTCAATAGTTACCGAGCCAATGGTGGTGGCGAACTACTCACACATGGAGCTGGCATTCCGAAGGATAGCCTCAATGGTCGCATTGTTTGGCGCAGCGAAAAAGACTTGCGTTATTATTTGATGAAAGAGATCGAAAAGGATGGTATTATCGATGCTTATCCCAACAACAACTGGCGGTTCGTTCCCGAGGAATGGACCCAAGCTGCCGCCGAGCGCGACCGTGTCCTCCTGTTCAAAAAGCCAAAAGAATAATTAAGATGGCAGCTTACTGGTTCATATTCTGCAAGACAGACTTGCTATTGGAAAAAAGGGAAGACGGCACTTTTACCATTCCTTTCGGCGAACAGCCCCCTATCGACGCGAAACCATGGACGACCATCCACAACATTACGCCATTCGACGATGGTACGCCCGTGAAAAGCTTTCGCCTCAATATCCCTTTCACGGCAGAGGGATATGAGATGTGTGGGCTACGGGCATCCTATTACAAAATCCCATACGAACACTACTTGAAAGCGGGCAAATGCCAAGAAATCCTCTATTGGGATTTCAACACGAAATATTGTGGCGTTTGTGGTGCACCGATGAAACTCTATACAGACATTTCCAAGCGATGCACCCAATGTGGAAAAGAAGTGTGGCCCCAATTAGCTACCGCCGTCATCGTGTTGATCCATCGCGGGGAGGAGGTCTTGCTTGTCCATGCGAAAAACTTTCGTGGCGACTTCTATGGTTTGGTGGCTGGCTTCGTGGAGACGGGAGAGACGTTGGAGGAGGCGGTAGTGCGAGAGGTACATGAGGAAACGGGCATAAAAATCACCAATATTCGCTATTTCGGTTCCCAGCCGTGGCCCTATCCTTGCGGCCTGATGGTGGGATTCAACGCCGACTACGTGTGTGGCGAAGTACACCTTCAGCGTAGCGAACTGTCTGCGGGACGTTGGTATCGGAAAGACAACCTACCCCATATCCCAGAGAAGTTGAGCATAGCGAGGAAGTTGATTGATGCCTGGCTCATACAAGAGGACACAAAAAAGGGGTGACACCGCCATCGGATGCCACCCCTTTTATGGGTCGATGAAGAATGTTTCCTTAGACCCTATCTACAATACTCCTGACAAATAACCACCATTTCCATGTCTCTTGATGGCTCCATTTGGCAACTTTCTTGAGGATTCGATATGGCAAATGTTCGTGATTCATCTTTCTGACGATATAATAGAAACCACAGGTATTGAAGAGTCCCACCAACACTACCACGATAAACTGTACCGTTGGGCTACATTCGAGTCCATAATAAACATACAACCACACCAAGACATTGAGGAAGTCCAACGTGATGACAGACACGGCAGCACCGATATGCGAGAAGCCAATCTCTATGAAGAGATGGTGCAAATGAGACTTGTCAGCCTTAAAAGGCGATACCCCTTTCATGATCCTTCCCGTCATGACACGCAGCGTGTCAAATACCGGCACCGACAATACCGACAGACAAAAAGCCACGACACCCATGTTGGTAAAACTATTGGCAACCTTGGAATCGTTGTCGATGATATGGAGACAGAAGATAACCATGAGCATTCCCATCATCGTAGACCCTCCATCGCCAATGAACATCTTTGACTTGATGCCAAACACGTTATGAAAGAAAAACGGTATCAACGCACCCGCCGCCAAGGCACACATCACTGCCATCGTGCCATCGTGTGCCAAGGTGAAGAAAATACCAAATACCAAACATGCCATCACGCAAAATCCGGATGACAAGCCATCCACCCCATCTATCATGTTGATGGCATTTATAATACCACAACCTGCCACAGCACTCAATGGTAAGGACAGATAAACGGGCAATTTCCCTATGCCAAAGAGACCATGAAAATCATTCATGTTTGTCTCATCCATCTTGATGATGAAAGCAATGATACACAATTCTAAAATAATTCTCATGAATGGCTTAATCTCTATCATATCATCCGCCGTGCCGACAAAAAGAGTCACCGTCATGGCAACGATACAGGTGAACAGAGCAAAGCTATTATAGAAGAGACTTGTTACGCCTGCCCCCACGACAATTCCCCAAAACACAGCAATGCCACCGAGTACGGGAATGGGATGTTTCTGCAACTTCCGTGCGCCCGGATTATCCACCAAGTCTCTCTTCGTGGCAATCTTTACAATCGACGGATGTACAAAGAAAGTCATCAGCAAAGCACAGAAGAATGGCAACAAGATGCCATTTTGGAACATTTCCCAAGTAATGTAGTGATGTGAAGAAAATTCAATCATATTGTAATTATATTTTTCTAATTCCTTTTGTCACAAAATACTGAAAGCAATAACGGGTCTCAGAAGGGAACACCCATACGTTATCCCAATAAACATACAACTGACCATAGAAAGTTTTTAACTTCTTCAATAACCGATTGCCGCCAACCTGTTGCTTCTTTCGTTGCAGATAACCAAAGTTGCCCGTGGTGAAAAGGTGGCGCAACAATCGCTCATCCTTGCCTTGTAAGGTGTCAT
>JAFYZV010000044.1 GCA_017548525.1 Prevotella sp. | reverse complement strand
TCCTTCATGTTTTGTATAGGTTTAATATATGTGTTGCTATCTATAGTTCTTTGTACGAAGGTTAATCCCAGTCTTCATCATCTTCGAAAGCAATGCCCCAAATGGTGCTGCAATACTTCACAAAGGGTGCGGGCATGTTGCCGATGCGGGTAATGGCATTGTTGAAAGCATCCACCACAGCAGTATTGGTCGTTCCCTGGCCTACATTGTTGAAGAAGCTGCTGAAACTGGTGGGAGCTACACTACCATTGGTGCTACCATACCATACGTTACGGATAGAACGGATGTTATCTTGGAAGTCAGTAATGGAATTGTAGCTATAAGGTGACTCCACGTAAGAGACATCACCAGCAGAGAAGGGGTTGGCAATCTTTGCCGTTCCAACTTCGTTAGCAATGGCTACACATGACCCTTCGTCATTGGAGAGAACCTGTGCGATGGCGGCTTTCAATGTGCGGAACGTGCTTTGGCTGTTCACACCAGCTCCAAGGAGGTTGGCTCCGAAGGGGAGTCCATTCTCTGTCAGGTAGTCAAGACCCGCAGCCTTTACGACAGCAAGGCGATTGGCATTTTTCAGGGTCTCGCCCTCCCAAGCCACTTGCAACTGGAAACAACGTTGCTTGAGCAGGGTGCAGATGGTCTGTGCGTAACTCAATTCCTGTGCGCCAGTGATTCGCTCGAAGTTCTTATAGGTGTCATTGGTTTGCAACTCAACGACCTTACGTGGCTGCCCATTGCGGAACAGGATGAATTCCAAGGCATGGAACCCAAGAATGGTGGCATCTTCCAACATCTCGTCGTTCATTCCGTTGTTGAAATAGCTTAATAACAATGTGCGGTTGAGAGGCCATGAGTCGATGGTTGGGTCAACATCAAAGTCGCTTGCGGCACCCATGAGGAAAGCCTCGGAACGTTCCCAATTCTCACGTGCCGATTTAAAGTCCTGACATGCCTTGTCTATCTGAGACTGCGTGATGGTATTGACGGTCAAGCCATTCAACGTCCTCTCTAAATCTTCAACATCGTCTGCCAACTTGGTATATGTAGGTATAATCACATCATTGACCAATCCGGCGAGTACATTGCGTAAATATGCCTCCTGTTCTGCACTGAGATTGGTGGAGCTAATCATTTTGTTAGCGGCCTCCAATTGTGTCACTACATTGGCACAAGCATCAATGGCGTTTTGACCATAGGTCTTGTCTGTGTAATTGTTGTTGTTGCTGTCATCGTCATCACTGCTACAAGCCGTGAAACCTGTTGACAACATTCCTGCCACTACAAACATTAGGGCAAACTTATAAATCCTTTTCATTTCTTTTTGTGTTTTATGGTTGATAATGTTTTATCTGAAGAATCCTTCGTAGGCGATGCCGATGTTGATGGACGGCTCGTTATTGTAAATCGACTTGAGGAAACGATTAGAATACTCTGCCTTGACAACCACTTGCGGAATCGGCTGGTAATTCACGCCCACTGCCATACGCTTCACAGCCGTGTAGTCGTATGCCGTTCCCTTGGTATTGCTGGCGTATGGATTGTAGGCCTCATAGCGTCCAAATACATACATCTTCTGATGATCTGCGCGAAGGCGTTCAATCTGCGAAAACACATCATAGCCTGCCTCAATGCCAACGGCGTAGGCATTCTTGCTCACGAAGGCAGAATGCTTGAATGGCGACTTGGAATTGAGACGGTTGTAGACGTATTTCAATTGGTCGGCATCACTCAAGTAGCCATAGTCGGCTTGTCCTCTTACAATCCAATGATGACCATTGTAGGTAAAATCGATGGCTCCAATGGCTATTTGCCCCTTGTATTCAGCATCCACGCCATTGGCATTACGGGGATAACTATTACCGATACTATGGCCATAATAACCACTCACACCGATACGAAGACCAGGAATGGAATAGTTGTCGACACGTGCGCTGACACCATATTTATTGGCCACATCGTATTCCATGGGCGATTTGTGTCCTTTGCGAATCCATCCCGTGTTGGTGAAGTTGTCAGCATTCAAGCCCGCTATCAGTTGTGTTTCATAACGGAAATCGCCAGCACGACCAAAGAAGCTCACCCCCGTTTGGTGCCAAGTGGAAGGCATGATGGTGTTTTCGCCTTCTGGACGATAGACGGTGAAGAAACTCAATGGTTCATGATGGGCATTATTCAATCCAACAGGGACTACAATATGTCCGATTCGGATATTGGCAGAGCGCGAGAACGATTTCTGAATCCAGAACTGTTCGAGTTCCACCTCGCCACCTTTCTCGGTTTCTTGCTCCCATTCGCCACCTTCTTCGTCTTCTTTTTCGTATGCAATACCCGTTCCGCCATGCTCAAACTCGATTTCCGTACCAAACGACCATCCCTTGCCAAAGTCATATCCCAAGTAGATAACACCATGGGGAATGTCAAATTTCCCATGACTTGGGTCATCCTTATGTTGCTCGGGCTGGCTGTAACGGCTCACATGGTCGCTGTAGATATTGCGGCTCATCGCCACCTCACCATATCCACCCACGCTTAAACGATTACCACTGGCATGGTTCATCACGCTGTCACCAGCGTTGACTTGTGCCTCCGTAGGCAGGGAGAGAGCCAATACACAGGAGGCAATTATCATCTTAAGATTTCTCATTTTTCGTACTTTTTTATCGGTTTGCAAAGATAGATCCTTTTGGCTAATGTCACAATACCTAAAAATCATGGATTTTAAGACACCCAAAATACCTATAAATGGCTATTGTGTGTCTCGATTTTTTTTAGTTATTTTGCACCTATCATACAAAATAGGTATTTACGCACGATGAAAAATCAGAAGATGTACGAACCCGATGACTTGATGATAGACATGATTAGGGACAATTACGGCATTTTGCAGAGCCTTGGGAGCTTTGGCATCAGCCTCGGTTTTGGCGATAAAACGGTGGAGCGGGTGTGCCGTGAGCAGGGTGTGGACACGTTTACCTTCCTCGCGGTGGTGAACTTCACGATTAACGGCTACCGCTCGTTCAACGATGTGGAGAAGCTGTCGGTGCCCACGCTGATGCAATACTTACGTGCCTCACATGACTATTACCTCGACTTCCAACTCCCTTTCATCCGTAAGGAACTGGTGGATGCGCTGGATGAGCAGGACAGCCTTGCCCGGCTGATCCTCAAGCTGTATGACGAATACGCCCATTCCATCCGCTCGCACATGATGTATGAGGAGAAGATGGTATTCCCCTACGTGGAGAAACTCTTGCAGGGCAATGCCGATGTGGACTACGACATCGACACCTTCTCCAAGCACCATAGCCAAGTGGACCAGAAGGTGAAGGAGTTGAAAAGCATCATCATCAAGTATCTGCCCGCCGACGGGCTGCGCAATAACCAGCTCACCGCCACGCTTTATGACATTTACAACAATGAGGAATGGCTAGCACAGCATTCCCGCGTGGAAGATGAGATATTCATTCCCGCCATCAGGTTGCTGGAAAGGAAACTGAAACAGAGCGACGTGACGCACAAAATCTCACATATCATCAACCAGGCACCCCATGGCGGCGACACGTTGAGCGACCGCGAGAAGGAGGTCATCATCAGCATGGTACAGGGAATGACGAACAAGGAGATTGCCGACCACCTCTGCATCTCAATCAATACGGTCATCACACATCGGCGCAACATCGCCCGCAAGCTGCAAATCCACTCGCCAGCAGGCCTCACCATTTATGCCATCGTCAATGATTTGGTGGATATCTCTGCCGTGAAGCTATAAACCAACAATAGGCTAAATAAAAAAAAGGAGGACTGCCCACCCCCTCGGCAATCCTCCTTTCGTTATCTCATTTGCGCAAGCCACTCTCAATCATGAAGCTTGTCGCGGCAGTTAGGGCTGCCACCCATGTTATAATCCATGTTGTTGTCATAGTTTTAATCTCCTTTCTTTGGCGATGGAGGTTGGCGCCTCACGGCGGCAGCCTTTACATCTACTAAATGAAACATTTTTGTTATCCTAAAAATTCACTCAATCTTTTGCCTTCGCCAAGGCTAGTACCATGATTCGTTATCCTTCAATACAATCTTTTGTCTATGATGCGCTTACCTTGTTCTTCCGATCATCTATGTAGCGCATTTCTATGCTTCCTTGTTTTTGACGGTGCAAAGATAATACGTTTTTCGCATCACTACCAACAAGAATGGCATCATTCTACCAAAGAAAGGCATGATTCTTGACCTGTGTCAACATTCCTGTGTTCGCACACAAGCACATGTTATTGAACAGAAAGCGTCAGTTCTGCCTCTCCAATCAAGGGTGAGGAGACGGTTACGTGGATGTCTCCCTTGTCGCCATTGCCTTGGATATAAGCAAGCAACCGCCCTTGATATGCCCTGCGATGGTTGGCATATCGGGAAGAGGTGTCTTGGATGTTCCCATTCTCCAATCCCAAGAGCCGTCCTGCCCCTCTGACAAAGCACGTGATGTCGTTGTCGGCAAGCTTCACGGCGACACCATTCTCATCCACCACTTCAATGGTGAGATGTGCCACGTCGCCCTTTCCATGCAGCGTCATCTTATCTGCCGTGACGCGCAAGGCGTATGGACGACCGCTCGTGGCAACCTCAGAGGAGGCATGATGCTCACTGCCCTCTGCCCTCAAGATGCCAGGACGGTAAGGCAAATCCCAATAAAACACCCTGTTGAGGGAATCGTAATGGGCAGTCTCAGTAACGGCGGTGCCATTCAGCGATAGCGTCACCGACGGTTCATTGGTATAACAAACCACTCGCACCTGTTGCCCCTCTCGGTAGTTCCACACGTCGGGCGCATCGGTGGAGACCCACCCGTTGCCGCGCCGACCATTGCCGCGTCTACCTCCCAAGGGATATGTACCGATATAGCATACGGGTTGGCTGCTCCAGAGGGATGCCCGATACCACCCACGGGGCTTGACGAATCCGCCGAGGTCTATCAATCCCGCCGTGGAACCACGGGCTGGCCACGGCCCGCTCTCGCCCAAATAGTCTGCTCCTGTCCACAGGAACTGTCCAAAGATAAAGGGATTCTCGCTCACCGCCCGCCATGCTGGCATGTCGTGCCGATTCTCCGAGCCATAGATGACCCGTTGTGGGTATTGCTGATGGTCTCTCTGGTAACGGTCTTCCGTGTAGTTATATCCCACCACATCCAAGGCACCAGGGTATTCCGTCTCATTGCTCATCACCACTCCCGCCAATGCTCCCGTGACAGGGCGTGAACGGTCGATGCCACGCACGACCGCCGCCAATCGTTTCGCGATGGCACCCAATCGCTCGGCATGGGGCTGCTCAGGTTTATACCCGCCATACATCGGTTGGCTGATGGACGAGCCGTCGAGTACTGGATGCGAATAGGGATCATTGGGATAATCCACCTCATTGCCGATGCTCCATAAAAAGACGGAAGGGTGATTGCGGTCGCGGCGCACCATGTCTGCCACATCCCGTTCCATCCATTCCTCGAAGAAGTCCGACGAGCCATCATAGCCAGGCTTTCCCCTATTCCATCCTTCAAGCCATTTGCGTTTGGGAAATTCCCATTCGTCAAAAGCCTCGTCCATCACCAATAACCCCAACTCATCACACAGATCATAGAGTGCGGGGGCTTGTGGATTGTGGCTCATGCGGATGGCATTCACGCCAAGATACTTGAGGTTTTCCAATCGCCTGCGCCACACATCGCGTGGCACGACAGCACCTAAGACACCCGCGTCATGATGCAGACACACGCCCTTCACCTTCATCCACTCGCCATTCAGGGCAAAGCCTTTATTGGCATCAAATTGTAAGGTGCGCAAACCAGCTCTCATCTCACTACGGTCTATCTCTTCTCCCCCTTGGAAGAGCCGTGTCACAATGGTATAAAGATATGGGTTGTCCAACGTCCACCTATGGGGTTGAAGAACTTTGACCACAACAGTTTTCCGTTCCCCCACGCCGATAGGGGTGGTGGCTTGCGACACCTGTGTGCCGTTAGCATCCATGATGGCAACCTCCGCTTTCAATGTACTGGCAGCAGAAACATCAGTCTTTGCCGTCTCCACATCCACTTCCACCATCGCCTGACGGGCATTGATGCTTTTCAGGCGATAGGCGGAACCCCATTGCTGGAGGTGGATGGCAGGGGCGGAAATGAGCCACACGTCACGATAGATGCCACTCCCCGTATACCAACGTGAGTCGGCATACTTGCTATGGTCCACCTTCACCGCTAATACATTGTCGCCCTCTTTATTTAAATAAGGTGTCATGTCGTACATGAACGACACATAGCCATTGGGACGCTTGCCCAACAGATGGCCATTGAGATACACCTCCGACCGATTGTAAACACCCTCGAAATAGATGTAGAGAGACGAAAACATACCTACTCCTACCCTTTCATCTTTCATCTTTAATCTTTCATCTACCGTAAAGTGCTTCCTATACCAAGCCACACCACCTGGCAAATAGCCTGTACACGATGCCAATTGGGGCGACATGATACCCTCAATGGAATAGTCGTGCGGCAAATCCAATCGCCTCCACGACGAGTCGTCAAGCCCCACCTGCTGGGCTTCTGCCACATCACCAAGGGTGAACAGCCACCCCTCATTGAACAACTGCGGTGTGCCAAACGACACCTGTGCCTCTGCCGCCATGGAGACAAAGAGAGCCAATACCCATAATAACGAAAACCTGCGCATAGTCATACAATCTTTTTATCTTTTGTCAATTATCTTGTAACCCTTCATTTGGTTCTTGGGAAAGACGAAAATGTTATCCGGGATGTCACCACTCTTGAAATGGGAAATCTTCACTGTCGTCCAAAAGAATGCCAGTTTGATGCGGAGGCTCACGGGGACACGGCTCTTCTTATCTACCAATGCCTTCACCTCGCGTATGCCTTTCAGGCTCTTCTTTGCCTTCAGCGTAATCACATAATTGCCGTCTTTCTCCTCCAACGAATAATGAAATTCCTCGGGGTCAAACTTAAACTTGCTGGCATACTTGTCTTTCTCATCAGAGTTGGCACGATAAATCTCCACCGTGCCATGCTTCTTGTCATGGCGATAATAGTCCACGCCGTCGTTCCATGCCGTGTACCGCGACTCCACGAACTTGCTCTTGGCTCCTTTGTACCAAATGGTCCCTTCCGTCTTGTAAATCCCAATGAGGTTGACAGAATAATGCAACGTGGAGCCTTGCGGACCGAAAACCATCTGATAGGTATGGTCGAACACCTGCCGCGCCCACTGTTCATTAGTGAGTTTCTTGGCGGGCAATACCAATGATATGCACAATAAGCAAACGAGTAGATATATTCTTCTTTTCATGTCTTCCTAAATGATTTGTAGATGGGTCAATAGAATCTCTAAGCCTATCAATACCAGGATGATACCTCCCACCAACTCTGGCCTCACCCTCCTACCGATGCCCCTGCCAAAACGGATACCCACGAGATGCCCCACCACCGAGAAAGCAAACGACACCAAGAAGATGACGGCAAGCGGAAAGACCATGCTGCCCACCGTGGAATAGGCTTTCATGCAGGCGAAAGTGATGCCCACCGCCAGCGCATCGATGCTGGTAGCCACCGCCAATAGCAACTGGGTAGACAGGGCGCAGGGATCAAAATGCTTCTCCTCCTCGGGAAGGAACGACTCGCGAATCATCTTCACGCCAATGAATGCTAACATGAAAAACGCTATCCAATGGTCGTATGCCTCCACGTAACGGGCAAAACGACTCATTGCCAACCATCCCACGAAGGGCATCGCCGCCTGGAAAAAGCCAAACAGGAAGGCAATCCACACCACCACGCGCCACCGTATCCGCCGCATGATGACCCCACTCACGATGGACACCGCAAGGCAATCCATCGCTAAGGCTATCGCTAATAGTATTATCTCTAATAGACCCATCTCTCCCGCAACGACCTAACGACAACAAAACCACTTAACGGGGTAGATACCACTATGTAGCACCGTCCCGATTATGGTACCGACAATGATGGGGGTGGTATTGACGATTGTTACTATCATCCCTTTCACATAATTATGCGGACAAAAGTAATCAATAATCTTGGATTATGCAAGAAAAAATAATTTCATTTTTTATGACAAAATGACGTTCGGAAATAATGGTGAAATAGAATTCTCATTGGCGGAAATAGAGGTTATTGGAGGTTAATTATCAGGTAAAATGCAACGGAAACATGAATTTAACATCTTTTGGGCGGCATCCGTCGTCGCGGATGCGGCATCTGTCAACCGTAGATGTTGTATTTTTGAGACATAAATGCCGCCCAAAAGATGTTAAAATACCGCATTTATCGCTACCGAAAAATGCCCTAAAAAGTCAACACGTTGATAATGAGCGCGTTACAACATGCGTCACCATTGCGTTATTTTCGACCAAAAGTCTTTTCGTTTGGAAAACTGCCCGCCATTTGCGCCCATTTCGTGATAAAATATTGACAAATCATAGATACGAATAACACGGAAAAATGTTCGGGCGGAACTGTGTATCCGCCCGCATCCTACGTTGTTTTGTTTATGGGTGGATACGCAGATCCGCCCCAACATAAACCTTTCGTCCATTCACGATATTCAATCCCTTCTGCAAGGAATTGAGTCGCTGGCCTTGAAGGTTGTAAATATTCCCTCTTATCGCTTCCTGCTTACTTCTAACTTCTGCAATTCCGGTCGTTTGTATTTCAAATTCGCCTGTGAAGGATTCATGATTATTCTCCATTGTGACGGTGTAACAACCTTCTGGGTAGGTAGAAATGTCGATGTTGAGACCTACGATGTTGCCTGCGTTGATGTTATTCTCATAGACAATTTTACCCGTCGCGTCAGTAATGCGTACCTGATAGGCGTCGTCGAGCAGGTAAAGGTAGACCACTACGCTACAGTTGTTGTATTCACCATAAAGCGGCTGCCCTGCCCCTCTCCGCTTTGGTGCTTTTGGATCTACCTTAATAGTATGGGTGAAGTCAAAGCGTTTTTTGGCATTCATACTCTCTGGGGTGGCACCATCCTCATATTCGTCGTTGAGGTAGATGACCTCATCGCCAACAGTGCATGACATCAAGAACCACTCGGGATCCGCTAATTCTCCATCAATGACATTTGTTGTCATGCCGCAAATACCTCCGACACCTTCCAGCCAAGGAGTACTCCAGAACGTGCCGCCTCCCTCTTTACACATCATAACGTCTCTATACACACCCTTAAAACCATTGATGCCTTCTGACTTCCTCGGTCCAATCACGTATGGAAGATTATCAATCCACAGGGTGTCATTGGCTTCGACGGAGAAGTCGTACATCATCTTAAACTGCTTGTTTGTCGAGTCGTATTCGTACACTTTCTTGTCCTCTTCGTACCATGCTCCCACATAAGTCAGGGAGGGTTGTTGTGAAATATAATCATAATCTGGATAATCGGGGCTGACATATCGCTGACACATCATCTGCTTGCAGGTCTTTCCGTCGATGATGGTGTCACCATCGAAGTAAAAGTACTCTACCCACTGAACTGGATTACCCGAGTTGGAAGCTCCTACTTGCCACACCTTACTTTCTTCGACGAACGGACGGTAATCATCCGTAACCGTTATACCTATGATTTCTTTAAAGTTTTTCCAAGGCTCGACGGCTTGGTACGCATTGACAGCAGTAATTGGCACATAAAGGGTTACATTTTGTATGTATTTTTGTGTAAACACTCCATTTGCTGTTGGAACATCTTTGGAATAACAATAAAAATCTTTTAGAGATGTGCAATTGGAGAAAGCACCGCGAGATATTTCTTTGATGCTATTGCCGATGATGACAGTGGAAAGTCTTCCGCATTCATAGAAAGCGAACCCTCCAATGGATGTCACACCGTCGCCGATGATGGCAGAGGTAAGATGATTACAGCCCTGGAAAGCGTATGCTCCTAATTCTGTCACGCTATTGGGGATAGTCACGGACTCAAGGCTCGAACAGCCAGAGAAAGCCCCCCATCCTATGGATGTTAAGCTATTGGGAATGGTCACGGAAGTGAGCCCTTTACAATCATAGAAAGCAGCCTCTCCGATGGAAGTCACGCCTTCGGGGATATTCATTGACGGGAGACTGGTGCAATCACGGAAAGCATTGGATTCGATGGATGTTACGTTGTTGCCAAGGGTCACGCTGGAAAGGCTCGAACAACCCGCGAACATAGAGTTTTCAATAGAAGTCACGCCATTGCCGATGATGACAGAGGTGAGGCGTTTACATTCGTAGAAAGTAATGACCCCGAGATAAGTCACACTGTTGGGGATAATCACGGATGTGAGGCTCGAACAACCTTTGAAAGCACCGCCTTCGATGTTTTTCACGCTATTGGGGATGATGAAGTTTTCGAGGCTCGTACAATTAGCAAAAGCCCAACTGTCGATAGATGTCACGCTATTTGGAATGGTCAATTTAGTGAGGCTCGTACAACCGTTGAAAGCGGCATTTCCGATAGATGTCACGTTGTTGCCGATGTTGAGCGAGGTGAGACGTTGACAGTCCTGAAAAGCACACCATCCGATGGTTTTTACCCTGTTGCCGATATCGATGGAAGTGAGTTCCGTACAACCGTTGAAAGCGTAATTTGATATGGCTGTCACACGGGATGGGATAACCAAATCTTTCACCTCACTTCCATCCAAGAATAGATGATGGGCAAAAAGCAAGGGATTTGCGGATTCATTGGAGAATGATATGTTACACCAAGCCGCTATGTCTGAGATATGTACCGAGGTGAGGCGTGAACACCCCTTGAAAGCATCATCTCCTACGGATGTCAAGCTGGCAGGGATGGAAACAGAGGTTATATTCGAGCAATTACGGAAAGTACCGTTCTCGATAGTTGTCAAGCTATTGGGGATGTTAAGGGAATTGATTTCCGTACAACCATAGAAAGCATAGTCCCCGATAGTTGTCACGCTATTGGGAATGTTAAGGGAATTGATGCCCGTACAACCATAAAAAGCATAGCCCCCGATAGTTGTCACGCTATTGGGAATGGTCACAGAAGTAAGCCCTGTACAGTCCTGGAAAGCATCAGCGCCGATTGATGTCACGGTGGATGGGATAACCAAGTCTTTCACCTCATTTCCATTCAAAAATAGACGGTGGGCAGATAATAATGGGTTTGAATCTCCAGTAACGAATGTAATGCCACACCACGAAGCCAAGTCGGAGATATATACCGCGGCAATGTTTGGACAACTATTGAACGCGGCTGTCCCGATGTATGTCACGCTATTGGGGATGGTGACTGAAGTGATGCTTTTACAATTAGCGAAAGCCCATTGCCCGATGGAAGTCACGCCTGATGGGATAACCAAATCCTTCACCTCACTTCCATTCAAGTATAGGTGCTTGTCATTATACAAATCCCAACACATCGGGTTCGACGAATTATTAAAGAATGCAATGTTACACCATGCAGCCAAGTCGGAGATATGTACCGATGAGATGTTGCCGCATCCCTTGAAAGCATCCTCCCCGATGGCTCTCATGCTCTTGGGAATGGTGATGGAAGTGAGACCAAAGCAGTTGTAGAAAGCCCTGTCTCCGATGGATGTCACCTTCAGCGTTTGGTTATCATACATCACTTCCTCTGGAATCACCACATTCCCCGTATATGGCATCTGCGAAATGTCGTCATTGGTTACCTCTAATTCCGTTCCCTCGTTATAGTAATTGTAGTAAATGGTCACACTGTTAGCGTCCTTTACCGCAATGTCGTAGGCAGAGGCGTTGAGTCCCGACATGCTCAGGACCACGGTGAGCATAATTGACAAGCGAACAAAACGTTTCATAATGCTATTGTTTTTAATTATTATTATTTTGATTACAACGATACATAATTTTCAGAAAATGGTGATAGTTATTTGCTGTTCAGCAGCTGTTCCAGCGTAATGTCTGGATTGGTTTCTCCGAACACATCCTTCTTCAATTTCAGCTTGCGATGCTGGACGGCAGAGATGGTGATGCAATAGATGTTTCCGATGGTTCGGTTGCTGATGCCGAGTCGCGTGAGGATACACAGGCGGATGTCGTCTTCCTGTATCTTAGGGTACTGCTCACGGAGGTTGGCGAAGCGGTTGTTGTCGATGGCGTTAAGGGTACGTTCTATCTCGCTCCATTCGTGAGGACTGAGGATGATTCGCTCCTCACCACTTTGGTTGAGTTTTTTCAGCACCTCCGTACGTTCAAGGATGAAGTCTTGTAGGAAAGCCACCACTTCGTTTGCTTGGTGTAGCAAGGTCTTCTGATGTTCTGCCTCTTGCTGTAGTTGGCGTTTCTCCTGACGTTGCGCTTGCATCCTATACCGAAGTACCATCACTATCGCCATAATGACGATGAGCGATGCAATTAATATAATAAGGAGTGTACGCGCGTACATCTTTGAACGGTATTCCAATTGTTGGTTCTTCATCTCCTGACGCAACGTCTCCTGATAGTATTGATCCTTTTGTTCGAGTGCCTTATAGTAGAAGTCCTCTATTTGGTCGAAAGCATCATCGATGTCATCCTCCACCTTAATGGCTCCCATCCGTCGGAGTGCTATCTTGGCAAGGTTGCTCTGCACGATATAAGCCAGATGAACATCATCGCCAGGCTCAATCTGACGATAGACAGTTTCTGCCGAATCAAGCATATTGAGGTCGAGATAACTGCGGGCGAGTACTTGTAATGTACCAAGTCGCAGATCGGCAAGCCCCCCTCTGTCTTCCCCCGAAGGAGGGAGAATGGATTCTGCCTGACGGGCATAGTTGACAGCCTGACGATAGTCTTCCTTTGCCCAAGCGATGTTAGCAAGGCTGGTGAGTGTCTGGCACATCTGGTCTGTCATCTGGTTTTTTCTTGCTATGTCGTATGCGCGATGGATGAAATTGAGAGCTTCGTCAAAAGAACCCTCATTGATAAAAGCCACTTGTGTAGCGTAAGTGCCTGCATAGTCGAGCAGGATGACATAGTTGTGCTCATCGTCGGGATGCTGCTCATAGATGGTCAGGGCTTTCTTCATCAAGCGCAAAGCCTCCTCAGGGTTGCTCTGCGACAATGCTTTTGCCAATCGCTGGTACGCGATATAATGGGTGTGCCAATCCTCAGACTTCTCTGCCAAACGGATGGTCTTTCGTAGTAAGGTCTCACCCAAACGGATGCTATCGTTCGCCAAAGCATCCTCCGCTTCCTCCAAACAACGTGCTGCCGTCTGTGATGACCCCTGCTGTATCTGATTACAAGAAATCAACAGAACGCCTAAAATGAATATGTACAATGTTCTTGTAAACATACTTGTTGATTGTTTCATTATTCCTCGGGGACAAAGTTACGACTATTTTACGAAAGCCGTATCACTTACCCATGGAAAATACGCTAACAAGACAAAATCGGAAATAGTTACAAATCAACAAGTTACGAATTGAAAAACATCATACCCCATGGAAAAATGTAAGATGCCATTCCCCTGCCGATGGGTTATTTCGTCTTTTCTCGATACAGCTTAAACAATTCTGCCACGCACTGGCTCCAATCTGTTTCTCTGTCTTCATATTTTGTTGTTTATTTCAGAGAATTATAGGCGTTTCGTGTGCAAATAATACAAATAATTCGCAAAGCACCACTTATTATTATACTATTTGCTTTTTTCTTGGTTAATTAAGGAAATAAGTCGATTTTATTTACTATCTTTGACGCATAATTAAAAAAAGGATAGTATTATGAGAAAAATGATGTTGTTATTCTTGATGCTGATGTTACTGAATGTGACTTCGGCAATCGCACAAACTGCAGATTATAACGTTGTGCCACGTCCCCAAACGATTACGCTCCAGAAAGAGGGAGCATACGTTCTTGATGGTTCTAAGTTGGTGGTATATCCTATGGAAAATGCCGATATGGAGCGCAATGCCAAATTCCTTGTTGAATACATCAAGGAAATGACGCAAATCAATGTCGCCACGGCTGTTCAGGACAAAAAGAACGTGAAGGGTAATATTTCCCTGACAATCAATCCGAAAATCGTGAATGAGGAAGGATACACGATTACGGTGGATAAGAAAGGCGTGAAAATTTCGGGGGCGACCCCTGCTGGTGTGTTTCTTGGTATTCAAACATTGCGTAAATCGTTGCCTATCGTGAATGGCGAGACTTCGGTGTCGTTGCCTTTTGTAAACATTGTAGATGCTCCGCGTTTTGCTTATCGTGGAATGCACTTGGATTGTGCGCGTCATTATTTCCCCGTGCAAGTAGTGAAAGACTACATCGACATGATTGCCTTGCACGGGATGAACAAGTTTCATTGGCACATCACCGAGGACCAAGGTTGGCGCATTGAAATCAAGAAATGGCCGAAGCTGACGACGGTGGGCGCATGGCGGTCAGGAACGGTCATCGGTCGCAATTCGACCATTGAAGACGGTATTCCCCATGGTGGGTTCTATACACAGGACGAGTGCCGTGAAATCGTGAAATATGCGGCAGACAGGTACATTACGGTGATACCAGAGATAGATATGCCTGGTCACATGCTTGGCGCACTTGCCGCTTATCCAGAGTTGGGATGTACGGGCGGTCCCTACGAAGTGCTGACCCGCTGGGGTGTCTATCCTGACATTCTTTGTGCTGGCAAGGAAAAGACATTCCAGTTCGTGCAAGACGTATTAGACGAAGTGATGGACATATTCCCGTCGGAATACATCCACATTGGTGGCGACGAGAGTCCCCGCGACCGTTGGAAGAAATGCCCACTGTGCCAAAAGCGCATCCAAGACGAGGGCATCAAGGCTGGGAATGGACAGAGTGCCGAGGATCGTCTGCAAGGCTATTTCACCAAGAGGGTGGAAAAATATCTCGCTGCGAAGGGCAAGCACATCATCGGATGGGATGAGCTGCTTGGTTGCGATGTGGAAAAGAGTGCCGTTATCATGTCCTGGCGAGGGGCTGAACCAGGGGCAAAGGCTGCCAAAGAGGGGCATCATGTCATCATGACTCCCAATAGCGCGCTCTATTTCGACTATTACCAGACGAAAGACACATGGAGCGAGCCTCTTGGCATCGGTGGCTGTTCCACCGTGGAAAATGTCTATCAGTTTGAGCCAGTAGCGGAAGACTTATCACCCGAACAAGCCCAACACATCTGGGGTGTACAGGCAAACTTGTGGACAGAGTACATTGCCTATCCCTCTTATATCGAATACCAAGTGTTGCCACGTATGGCTGCATTGGCAGAGGTGCAATGGATGAAACCCGAAGACAAGAACTTCGATGAGTTCAAGGAGCGTGTCACCCGCTTGCGTGAGATATACCGTTTACACCATTGGAATGTAGCTCCCCACCTTTGGAAATAAAAAATGACACCTGTTCCGAATAATCGTATGATGCCCACGCACTCCATCCATCTCCTTCACCATCCCAAGACCATCCACCCCAGGTCAATCCTACTCTTCATCGCCTTAACGATGGCGATAGGCTCTTGGGCGCAGATGGCAGACCCCGTGCATTTCTCGCAGATGCTCAAACCCACGGCAAACGGCGAGGGAGAGATTATATTCAAATGCACGATAGACCCAGGGTGGCACGTCTATTCCACCAACTTGGGCAATGATGGTCCCATCGAAGCGACTTTCCACGTGGTGAAGATGGACGGCATAGAACCTGTAGGGGCATTGAGAACCGAGGGTAAGGAGATTAAGAAGTT
The DNA here is from genome assembly GCA_017548525.1 of Prevotella sp. GTDB lineage: Bacteria > Bacteroidota > Bacteroidia > Bacteroidales > Bacteroidaceae > Prevotella. Next base: position 14,872 of record JAFYZV010000044.1, on the reverse strand, counting down.
TGACAAGATGTTCGGGATGGACCTGCGGTATTTCGAGAATGCCGTGACTTTTGTACAGAAAGTGAAGTTCACCAAGCCCGAATACACCGCAGACTGTTACCTCGAATACGGGGCTTGCAACGATGAGATGTGTCTTCCCCCAACGGAAGTGAATTTCAAGCAACAGGGAAAATCTCCCTCCATCTCCCTCCCAGCACCTGATACACCAACTCCCCCCACCCCATCCACCGAATCATCCTCTCCCGAAGAGCCAACCACCGACACCGTCCCGTCTGTTGTGACGATGTCGCAACAGATAGAACCGCTCGCCCAAGCCGACTCCTTAGCAAGTCAAGACCTATGGACTCCCGTCATCGACGAACTCGCGACCCTCAATGGGCAAGGCACAAGCGAGAGGGGCTTGTCGTGGTGGATGATTCTCTTGGAAGGCTTGTTGGGCGGCTTCCTCGCCCTGTTCACACCCTGCGTATGGCCCATCATCCCCATGACCGTCTCCTTCTTCCTCAAGCGCAACAAGGAACGGGGTAAAGCCATTCGCGAGGCACTAACCTACGGACTTAGCATCATCGTCATCTATGTGCTATTGGGCTTGGCGGTGACACTCCTCTTTGGGGCGAGTGCGTTGAATGCCCTTGCCACCAATGCCGTATTCAACATATTCTTCTGTTTGCTTTTGGTGGTTTTCGCGGCTTCATTCTTTGGGGCATTCGAAATCACATTACCTTCATCGTGGTCGAATAAAGTTGACCAGAAATCAGAGAAGACCACAGGGTTGCTCTCCATCTTCCTCATGGCATTCACGTTGGCATTGGTTTCATTCTCGTGTACAGGACCCATCATCGGTTTCTTGCTCGTTGCCGTGTCTACGCAAGGGAGCATCATCGCACCCACCATCGGCATGTTGGGCTTCGCTATCGCGCTCGCCATCCCGTTCACACTCTTTGCCTTGTTCCCCTCATGGCTGAAGTCTGCGCCCAAGTCGGGTGGATGGATGAACGTGGTGAAAGTGACATTGGGCTTCATCGAGTTGGCATTTGCGTTGAAGTTCCTTTCCGTGGCAGACTTGGCATACGGCTGGCACATTCTCGACAGGGAGGTGTTCCTGTCCTTATGGATTGTCATCTTTGGATTGTTGGGAGCCTATTTGTTGGGTTGGTTAAAATTTCCGCATGATGACGAGAGCCACCGCACCAACGTGACACAATTCTTTCTTGCCTTGGCATCATTGGCGTTTGCCATATACATGATACCAGGGCTGTGGGGCGCACCGTTGAAAGCCATCTCCGCTTTTGCCCCACCCATGAACACGCAAGACTTCCAATTGCAAAAGACCACCACTGAGGCGCGGTTCAAGAACTATGAACAAGGTATGGCTGCGGCACGCGCCGAAGGCAAGCCTGTTATGATAGACTTCACGGGCTTTGGTTGCGTGAATTGTCGCAAGATGGAAGCTGCCGTATGGTCGGATGCTCAAGTGGCAGACATCCTGAACAACCGATATGTGCTGATTTCACTATACGTGGACGACAAGAGCCCATTAGAGCAGCCCATAGAGATAGAGGAGAATGGCCAGACACGTACTTTGCGTACCATTGGCGACCAATGGTCGTATTTGCAAAGAGTCAAGTTTGGTGCGAATGCACAACCTTTCTATGTGATTCTTGACAACGACGGTCATCCATTGGCAGGGAGCAGGTCGTATGATGAGAATGTCCAAGACTACATTTCGTTCTTGCAGGGAGGTATCAACCAATACAATGATAGAAAGAAAAGATAGGGAAAGAATCATCGCCCTCATCCACCAGGAAGTAGTTCCTGCCATTGGATGTACAGAGCCCATGGCGGTGGCACTATGTACCGCCCGTGCCGCAGAGCAGTTAGGGAAGCGTCCCGATCGGATAGAAGTATTCCTCAGTGCCAATATTCTGAAGAACGCCATGGGCGTGGGCATCCCAGGCACAGGAATGATAGGCTTGCCCATCGCCATCGCCTTGGGCGCATTGATTGGTAAGTCAGCGTATCAATTGGAGGTGCTTCGTGACATCACCCCGTCTGCATTGGAAGAGGGCAAGCAATACATCCTTGAGAAAAGAATCGGCATCCACCTGAAAGAGAACATCCAAGAAAAGCTATTCATCGAAGTGCGATGCTCATCTGCAAATGATTCCACAACGGCTATCATCTCTGGTGAACATACGCATTTTGTCTATGTAGGCAAGAGTGCACCGGTACCCGCATCGGTATTTGCCACATCGGTAGAGGGAGAAAACGACGAAATCAAGCTTAACATGCGGCTCGTCTATGACTTCGCCACCACCGCGCCATTGGAGGAAATCCGTTTTATCCTATCCACACGCGACTATAACATGCGTGCTGCCAAAGAGGCCATCAAGGGTAACTATGGCCACAATTTAGGCAAGACCATTGATCGCCCCTTGTCTAAAGGCATATTTGGCAACTCCATCTTTTGCCACATCATTGCCAAGACAGCCTCTGCTTGCGACGCTCGCATGGGCGGTGCCATGATTCCCGTGATGAGCAATAGTGGTTCTGGCAACCAAGGTATTTGCGCCACCAATCCCGTAGCAGTCTTTGCTGAAGAAAACGAGAACACGGAGGAAGAGTTGATTCGCGCCTTGACACTCAGTCATCTCACAGCCATTTACATCAAACAGAGTTTGGGCAGGCTGTCGGCTCTATGCGGATGCGTGGTGGCTGGCATAGGCAGCAGTGTGGGCATAACGATGCTGATGGGAGGCGACTATAGCCATGTTTGCAGGAGTGTGAAGAACATGATAGCCAATCTGACGGGAATGATTTGCGATGGTGCCAAGCCTTCCTGTTCTTTGAAAATAGCCTCTGGCGTTTCCACGGCAGTACTCTCGGCGTTGTTGTCCATGGAAGGTAAATGTGTTACCTCTGCGGAAGGTATCGTCGATGACTGCGTAGACAAGAGCATACACAATCTCACCAGCATTGGTGCTGAAGCCATGAACATGACGGATGAGATGGTATTGAATATCATGACAAATAAATGCTAACAGACAATATGAAAGTAAGAAAATTATGGTATGGATGGATTTGGGTGATGGGTTTCGTCTTTCCGTCATCCGTATTTGCACAAAGTGAACTGTACCCCCATCATTTTGACTTGAAGGAAGTGACATTGCTTGACGGGCCATTCAAGACGGCATTGGGACGAAACAATGACCTGTTGCTGAAATACGACGTGGATAGATTGCTCACACCGTTTATCCGACAGGCGGGCTTGTCCAACAAGGCGGGCTCTCGCTATCAAGGATGGACCTCGAAACATCCGAAGTTCACCAACTGGGGCGATGACAGCTTCAATCTGGAAGGACATGTCGGCGGTCATTACCTGTCGGCTTTGGCATTGGCGTATTCGGCAACCTCCGATGCCTCTGTCAAGAAAAGCATGAAAGACAGGTTGGACTACATGATCACCATCTTGAAAGACTGCCAAGATGCCTTCGACTCCAACACCGATGGCATGTATGGTTTCATCGGTGGCCAGCCCATCAATGACGTATGGAAATCACTTTACAAGGGAGACCTCTCTGCCTTTAGGAACAGGGGCGGCTGGGTGCCGTTCTATTGCCAGCACAAGGTATTGGCAGGACTTCGCGATGCCTACCTCTATGGCGAGAATGCCACGGCAAAAGAATTGTTCCGCAAGTTGGCTGACTGGAGTGTCAACGTGGTGTCGAAATTGTCTGATTCCAGTATGCAAGACATGTTGAACTGGGAGCATGGGGGCATGAATGAGAGTTTGCTCGATGCTTATCAGTTGTTTGGCGATAGCAAATACCTGGCTGCTGCCAAGAAATATAGCCACAAGACGATGCTCAATGGGATGCAATCGTTGAACACCACGTTCCTCGATGGCAAACACGCCAATACGCAAGTGCCGAAATACATTGGTTTTGAGCGCATCTATGAGAACGATGCCACCGCCACCACCTATCGGAATGCAGCCAATAATTTCTGGAACGATGTCGCCAACAACCGTACCGTGTGCATAGGAGGCAATAGTGTGAATGAGCATTTCTTGTCGAAAGATAACGGCAATCGGTATATCGACCAATTGGATGGTCCCGAGAGTTGCAATTCCAACAATATGTTGAAACTTTCGGAGATGATGAACGACCGAACTCATGATGCCAAATATGTTGACTTCTATGAGAATACGATGTGGAATCATATCCTTTCCACACAAGATCCCACTACAGGTGGTTATGTCTATTTCACCACCTTGCGCCCACAGGGTTATCGTATTTATTCGCAAGTGAACCAAGGCATGTGGTGTTGTGTGGGTACGGGAATGGAGAATCATTCCAAGTACGGACACTTTATTTATACACACGATGGAAAGGATGTTTTATATGTGAACCTCTTTACTCCCAGTGAGTTAGATAATGAGACATTCGGTATTCGCCAAGAAACCATCTTCCCCTATATCGAAACCAATGCTACAGACTTGCCAACCATATATACAGCCACCACTAACCTATCGTTTACGAAGGCTGGAACATATACCTTGGCAATCAGACATCCTGCATGGGCGGGAGAAGAGTATAAGATTACGCTGAATGGCGAGGATGTTGCCATTGATGTAAAGAAAGGAAAAGCATCATACGCCACCATCAACCGCTCATGGAAAGTGGGCGATGTTGTGCGCGTCTATCTGCCGATGGAATTGAGATATGAGGAATGTCCCAACTATACGGACTATATTGCTTTCAAGTTTGGTCCAATTTTATTAGGTGCACAAACCACAGCAACATCAACCAACGAGGCTTCTGCTACGGGTTTGCCATACGAGCAATTACAAAATGTATATGGTGGCGAGGGACGTATGGACCATGCACCAGGAAGCAGGGCAACGTCTATGAGCCTTACGAAGGCACCTTTGTTAATAGGCAATCGCAATCAAGTGCTTGAGCGGATTCAAGCGAAAGACCTCAGTCAATTGAAGTTCACCATTGATGCCAGTCGCCCTGACGTGGCATCTTACAAGTGGAATCAATTGGAATTGCGCCCATTCTACGACATTCATCATGCACGATATATGTGTTATTGGTACCAGCAAACGGCAGAGAATTATGCCAATAGCGACATGGCAGCAAGTGAAGCCGCAATTGAGGCATTGCTGAAACGTACTCTCGACTTTGTTGCCCCAGGCGAGCAACAGAGCGAGGCAGGACATGAGGTATCGTACAGCAGTACCAGCACAACGGGCAATTACAATTCTGAGAAGTATCGTGATGCACAGAGCAACGGCTTTATTCAATACACATTATATAATACTGAGGGTGTCAAGGAAAAACTAAGCATCCTCTGCCGATTCACCACCGCCGATAAGGGACGCAAGGCGACACTCTATGTGGATGGAACTGCAATCGCCGACATCACCATCCCCGCAACGTATGCGGAAGCTGAGGGCAACGGGTTCTATAACATCGAATATCCCATCCCCGACGCTTTGGCAATCGATGCTAATGGCAATGCAAAAAAACAGTTTGTTGTCAGGCTCAAAGCATCATCCACCACCCTCTGCCCAGGACTCTATTACCTACGGCTGATGAAAGAATATGATGACCATGCCTATTGCTTCGTGGCTAACGAATGGCGTACTGGCGATGCAGCACGGGTCTCCGCAAACAGTATCACGTATGACACCGACAAGAATATCATCCACGTGAAACAGACGGGGAACAACAACATCTGCTTGATGCTCAATTACCAAAACAAGCAATATTACGTCAGTTCCAAACAAAAGTACCTTGTTGTGAAGGGTACCAACCTCAAAACTACCTCGGGGGCATCTTATCTATGGTGGCTCAACGGTGTCAACAAGGGATCGCAGGTGGCTCCTAATGTTGTGCGTACCATCGAAGAGAACGGACAGAAATACCAAGTGATAGCTTGGGATATCACCAAGAGCGACCTTGATGCCAATTTCACGGGCGACCGTGTGAATGTCTGTGTAGGACAAACCATTTTCGGGTTGACATCATCTGCCTCCAATGGTGCTTCAGACATCTATCTCATCGACTTCGTGGAAGACGTGCAGCGAGATGTGATTGATGGCATCTCCACCCTCCGAACACAACAGAGCAATGAAAACATTTACAACTTAAACGGGATGCGCGTGGAGCATCTTGTTCAAGGAGTCTATATCACACAAGGCAAAAAGCTATTGTACAAATGAACTCCTTGAACTCCAAATGAACGCAACATGGAAAGGAAACACTGGGAATTACGCAAGCTCCGCGAGGCAATAGAGCGGGAAATGAGTTGGAAGCCCGCCAAGCCGATGGCACTGAAAAAAGTAATCAGTTACCTACATGGCATTGAGAAACCGAAAAAGGAAACACTCGATAAGTTGTCTCTTTTCGTGGGATTCCAAGATTGGGACAGCTTCCTAAAGGCATTGCACGGAGAGGCTGACGCATCTGAGAACTATGAGGAAAGTACAAATAAATCAAACGGTTAGCATCTTTTAACCTTTAAGATTACATACAGAACGTTAATTATTGCTATTTTTGCAAGGTTAAACACCAACAAATGGTGCTATTACAATCATTGCTAATATCAGTTTTACACATAATATATAACGAGATATACGTCTCTTTGCTCACTACCTTGCCACAACTGGCAAGAAAAAGTACGAATGGCAAGAAGGTTTTAGTGAAGTAATTTATTGTTAAACCCATAAATCAATCAATCAAAATGAAAAAGAACATGTATATCCAACCTGCCCTCACCGTGCAAAACATCGATGCAGAGTCGCTGATGGCAAGTCTTTCCACACACGACGAGATTGGCGACGGCCAGCTCTCCAAGGACATCTTCTTTGAGGAAGAGGTAGAAAGTGACGATCCCAAAACCAGCGTCTGGGACTAACAAAGGCTATAAGCAATAATGCAAGTAGACTGCGGTGACCATCATCACCGCAGTTTTTTTATGGTTGTCAATGACGAATACACAAGAAGGCGGTAAAAAGACATAGTACTAACGGTGACAAAGAGTGCCGATGGTGGGAACAAATGCGGCATCCATGACCTTGCGGCTATAGCCAAAAAGGTTTGCGACTATAGGCAAAAAGGTTTGTGGCTATAGGCAAAAAGGTTTGCGGCTATAGCCAAAATAAATGTGTTAAAATCACTTGGGTTAGGCAATGTGTGGGAAGATAAACAAAAAAACCGTGCCAAGGGATGCTTGGCACGGCATTTCTTTCTCTCGTGGGATGAAAGAGTCAATCTTTCTTTGCTGCTGAAGCACCACCGCGCTTCTCGGGAATACGGGCTTTCTTACCCGTGAGCTTACGCAGATAGTACAACTTGGCGCGGCGCACCTTACCAATCTTGTTGACCTCAATGCTCTCAATGTTGGGCGACTCCATGGGGAAGATACGCTCCACACCCACGGTTCCCGACATCTTGCGAACGGTAAAACGCTTCTTCTCTCCGTGTCCGCAAATCTTAATCACCACACCACGGTAGAGCTGGATACGCTCTTTGGTACCTTCGATAATCTTGTAAGCGACGGTCACTGTGTCACCCGCCTTGAACTGCGGATGCTGCTTGCCAGTTGCAAATGCCTCCTCGGCAACTTTCATTAAATCCATTTTATTGAACTGATTGATTATTAATGGTTCCAACGCAACATGGCCAATGACTCTTCCACTGCCAGCGGTTACGCCGAAAAGTGGTGCAAAGGTACAAAGTTTTTAACAAATAATGATGTGCAAAGTGTAATTATTTGCTTTTTTAACATAAAAATGTCACATATTCTTCGTATTTTTGCAGAAACAACGGTACAAAACGCAATGATGATGAAACAAGGCAAGACTATTCTTGGGGCAATGGCACTATCACTCTTGTCATTATCGATGATGACATCGTGCCGCTCCCACTATCAGTTGACGGAGGTACAGCGCACTCGCATCTTGGTAGATAGCAGATATGACCTGACACCTGATGCCCAAGCTGCTGCATTCCTGTCACCTTACAAGGCGAAAGTGGACTCCATTATGAGTCCCGTCGTCGGGTCAATAGCCAAGTACATGGCGGCAAAAAGGCCAGAGAGCGAGCTTTCCAACCTACTCTCCGACATCCTCGTATGGGGCGGCAAGGCATACGGCGAGACACCCGACGTTGGCATTTATAATATTGGAGGAATCCGCGCCGCCTTTGCCCAAGGCAAGGTGACGTATGGCGACGTATTGGAAGTGGCACCTTTTGAGAACAAGATATGTTTCCTTACGCTTACGGGCGAGAAACTATTAGAGTTGTTCCAACAGATAGCCAAACGGGGAGGCGAGGGTGTCAGTCACGGTGTCAGCCTGACCATCACCAAGGATGGGCTGTTACGTTCCGCCACGATGAAGGGAGAAGCCATCGACCCGAATGCATCCTATCGCATTGCCACCCTTGACTATCTCGCCCAAGGCAACGACGGCTTGCTGGCTTTCAAGAGCGGGAGCAACGTGGTGTCGCCACAGACCACAGAGAATAATGTGCGCTTCATCATCATGGATTATTTCCGTGAGCAGGAGCGAGAGGGTAAGGTCGTCGATGCCAACATCGAGGGAAGAATCAACTATGAACTGTGAACTATGAACTGAGATGGATATGAGAAAGATATTGTTTGCATGTGTTTTATGTATCCTTTGCACGATGGAAACCACGGCAAAGGGGAAAAAGGAATTAATCATCTTACATACCAACGACACGCATAGCTGCATCCTGCCCTTGAGTGAAAACCTCGCCGACACGATGCTGGCAGGACGCGGAGGCTTCCTCCGCCGCATCGCCATGCTCAAGGAGGAGCGGGCGAAGAACCCAGACTTGCTCTATATTGACAGCGGCGACTTCTCCCAGGGGTCTCCTTATTATAATATGTATATGGGCGACGTGGAGGTGGGGCTCATGAACCAGATGGGCATCGATGCCTCCACCATCGGCAACCATGAGTTTGACTTCGGCCTCGACAACATGGCACGAATCTTCAAGATGGCAAATTTCCCCATCCTCTGTTCCAACTATGACTTCACGGGAACAGTCCTTGAGGGCATCGTGAAACCTTATACCATCATCAAGCGAAAGGGCATCAAGGTGGGCGTGTTTGCCCTTGACCCAGAATTGGACGGCTTAATCTCGACCAACAATTGTCCTGGCGTGAAATTTCTTGATCCCACTACCGTTGCCAACGAGATGGCATCGTTGCTTAAAAACGAGAAGAAATGCGACATCGTGATTTGCATCTCCCACCTCGGATGGCAAGACAAGTCCAACCCTGACCCAACCGTCTTCTCACGAACACGCGGCATCGACCTCATCCTGGGCGGCCACTCACATACCTATTTTGAGACTCTGCGCTATATCACCGACTTGGATGGCAAGCAAATACCCGTTGACCAAAACGGCAAGCATGGCATCTACGTGGGTAAACTGACTTTAACATTCGACAAAAAATAATTCATAAACATAACAAAATCATGGAAAAAGACAAAAAGCACCATATCAGGTTTCACGGTGTGAAAGACATTGAGATAGGACATCTCATTACCGTATTCGATAGCAAAGTCATGAACTTGGCTGTGGTCGTATTCATCCTCGGACAAGTGCTGTTCCTAATGGTACATCCCGATTTAGCCCCGTCACTCACCGTGAATCGCAAGGCTATCATCCCCTTGGCACATCTGTTGACATTCCTCGGCGAGGGATTCCTACTCTATTGCCTGATGAAAGGAATGAAAGTGTTGCGAAAGCCCTTACATGCGTACTTCGTCGCCACGCTGATAGGACTCGCCATCCTACATATTGCCTTGGCAGCATTCCAGGCATCGACCATACAGGGAGAGCGTCTGCCATACGACATTCCCATTTACATAGTCTGTGCTATCCCCTACGCTGTGTTAGGATTCAAGATTAGCCAGAACTATTATGGGGAACTATCGAAAGTAGGTAGCTTAATGATTCTCTTCTTCCTCATCAACTCAGTGTATTTAATTGCTTTGGAAGTCATTGGTCCCTATATCATTGCCGACATCATCTGTCTCGCAATAGCCGTATATTATATCATATTCCTACGAGGACGACTCATCGGATGTGAGAAGGTGGAGGACATCAGCCGCCTGAAAAACGCATCGAATAACCCGACGATGAAGAAGATTTTCCACGATGAAATCATCAAGAGGAGCAAGAAGAACGACATCGAGGTGGATTACGTCATCACCACACAGAGCAGCAAATCCATCAAGGTGGCTGTGTACCTGTTTATCATAGGGCAAGTCATCTTCTTCCTCTGCGCACCAGTAATATCCTCTTTGATAGGGGTCAACCGGGTGGCTTTGCTCGGAGTGAGCCATGTCATCAAAGGATTGGGCGAGGTATATCTGCTGTATTGCCTGATGAGGGGCTTGGCAGACTTGAAATATCCACTCAAAAAGACTTTTGCCGCCACCATAGCCCTGGATGCCTTCTTCTATCTCGCCGTTGCCCTTTTATGCCTTGTGTCGTTCTTTGACATTCATGAATTAGGAAACACATATACATATCTGCTCGTACTACGTATCATTCCCTATTTCATTTTGGCGTTCAGCATTTACCATCTTTATTATGGACACCTGTCAGATTTAGGGATGTTCATGATGGTATACCTATTGGTGAAAATCCTCATCGACGGGTTCAACTTCACGGGGGAACTACTCTATACCGACTTGATTCTCCTTGGCGTTTCCATCGCATACGTTCTCTACTTCCGCAAATGGCTCATCGGCGCAGACACTTATCAGGAAATTAAGGAAAAACGACAAGCCAAGGATAACACGGTAAAAACGACAAAATGAGATTGCCGAAAGCCTGAAGGCAACAGAGGAATGATGATAGACAAAAAAGGGGAGTTGGTACAAAGCCAACTCCCTTTCTTGTTGTCTCACGAGAGAGATTACACATCCCAGAAACCACGCTTGGCGGTGGGATCTACGCCCGATGTGTTTGAGCCGCCGAAGCCGATGTAAGGAATGGAATTGTTGTCGGTCACACCGTCAACTTTTGAGATGATCACGGCAAATGCGTTCTCGGTAAGCACGTCAACGGATGTTGTACGTGGAGTTACATAAGTTTTCTTCATATCTTGTTCCTCCTTATTCATTATTTAACCAATACTTTCTTTCCGTTCACGATATAGATACCCTTGTTGAGGTTGCCGCTCACTTGCTGTCCGTTCAGGTTGTAAACCTTGTTGTCGCTCTTCTCAACAACATTCTTCACATTGTTGATGCCAGTTGTTTCTTGGTCGAAGAACAAGTTCACGCCCTTAGCCCAAGGCTGCATAAGTTCGTCCTCAATCTTGAAGTAGCAAAGAGATGGATTGATTCTAACCGTGCCATTATCCACTACATAGAAGTTGTATGGCACCTGTGCCTGTGGGTCGTAGCCAAAGTAGAAGTAGATGTAGTCATAACCCCAAGGCTCTTCATAATTGGCAACATCCAAAGTGAAGCCGTCAAATGTACCCTTCATGAGAACTGAGACACCATTGGTTACAATTGTCCTGGTGATGATGTCGTCATCCGTGGGTGCTTCAGACCTTGATCCGCTATAGACGGTCAGTCTTCCACTCTCTCCGCCATCGGGGAATTCCACTGCACGGAACAAATAGGGATAACCAGCCCACATCTGGTTCACGGTCTTAAAGTGAAGGGTTGCGTTGCAAACATAGTCGCCTACCCACTCCACATCCAGGTCGTTATATTCCAATGCCTCGCCCTTGATGCCGCCAATGTTATTTACATCTTGTACGTTGTATGGCAATACGAGGGTAATCCAACGGTCTTTGGTAAGAGTTCTTTCAATGACGATCTCTGGTTCAATTTCTTCAGCAACGACTGAGGTAAACACGCCCCAAGAAATCTTTCCTCCAGTTAATACACCTTGATCAGTCCAGCTTCCATGAAGGTCACCACCTACTGTCGTGATGTGTGTATCACCACTCATGTTGGCAAAACCAAGCGTTTTGCTACTTGTAGAAATTGCATCATTTTCTTCAGGAAGTACGAATGCATAGTGATTCTCCACTTTAGTAAGATGAAGCTGCCATCCTGGCACCAATGGATCGCTCACGATAGGATTGTTAGCATCGTGAAGATACTTTTCAGCCGCCTTGTTCTTCAAGTTCAAGGAATATGCGTCACCATAGTAAGCCCATTCTCCCGTGGCGGGGTCATCTAATTTGGTGTAATCACCTTCTTTATTAGCTTTTACATCATTTCCATCAACATAGACGCAATAGTCGCCACCATTAGATTTGACACCATATAATGCATAATAAGTGGTAGAATTCTCATCTGACAAAACGAAAGGAGGATTGAACACATAGTCCACATACACCGTTGCATCCTCTGCAGGAGCCTCGGTAATCTCTTCTGTCATGTCTTCGTCGGCATAGTACTTATAAGTACAGTAAGCACGCCAAAACTTTTGTGGCATGTTGGTTTCGAGGGCGGCACCTTCTTGAAGCGCTTTGCTTTCGGTGATGGTGCGTCCATCCACGTGTGTTGTTAGGCTGTAGGTGATGTTTGCTGCCTGTGCATAAACCACCGAGCAGAGCATGATGACCATAGCCATCCACACTCTTTTGAGTAAAGGTCTGATTTTCATCATACGTATTGTTTTAATTGGTAAATATTATGTTAATAACTCCTTTGTATTGTCAACGTGCTTGCGGTGTCATCTGTTGAAGACATAATGTTTACAAAAGTAGACATTTTTCCACAAAAGAAAAAACAATTGCCGAATAAACCTACTAAATTTAACACGTTTTCACATTGTTGTTGTGAAATAAATGGAAATAATCGGCGGTAATGGTTTACATTTGATGGATAAAGATGCGCTAAAAAAGACATATATAGACAATAAAAAGGAGGTGTTTGAGTTTCCTATATATGGTGTTTGTGTTTCCTATATATGGTATTTGAGCCTCCTATATATGGTGTTTGAGTTTCCTATATATAATATATAAAGGTGTGAAAAAAAAGAAAGACTCTATCATTGTGCCTATGGACGTAAAGGAAGTGCTGCTCCACGCCTGTTGCGCCCCCTGTTCATCGGCTATCGTGGAATGGATGGTGGCTCATGGATTGCACCCCACCATCTTCTATTACAACCCCAACATCTACCCTCGGGAGGAATACGACATCCGAAAGGACGAAAGCAAGCGACATGCTGATAGCCTCGGATTGCCTTGGATTGACGGCGACTATGACCATGAGCAATGGTTAGAACAAGTGAGTGGACTGGAAGGAGAGCCTGAGCGCGGCGCACGATGCCTACGTTGCTTCCGCCTAAGACTGACCGTTGCCGCCATGCAAGCCAAGAAACTGGGGTTGTCATGTTTCACCACCACCCTCGCCTCGTCACGTTGGAAGAGTATCGAGCAAATCACACAGGCAGGCTTGGAGGCGCAAGCTGCCGTTCCCGGCACACTCTTCTGGGCGCAGAACTGGCGCAAAGGCGGTCTCTCCGACCGTCGGAACCAACTCTTACGTGAATATGGTTTCTATAACCAACAATATTGTGGGTGCGAATTTAGCATGAGGAAAGATGCCGGGGATGAAAAATAACATGATTTCCTTGCATGTTCGCATGATATTGATTATTTTTGTAAACTCAATATCTACCATGTTTTTGCATAACATTTTACAGGGCTGATGAAAGACATCAAGAAAATAGTACTCACAGGAGGACCATGCGCAGGCAAGACAACGGCATTGGTCCGGATTATCGAACACTTCTCCAGCTTGGGCTTCAAGGTGTTCACCATCCCCGAAGTGCCAACGCTGTTCACACAGGCGGGCATGGACTACCTGACAGATAACAAGGGCTTCTTCTATGAGGGAGAGAAAGCGACGTTGGAAGTCCAATTGGCGTTAGAGGACCGTTTCATGCGCATGGCGGCACAATGCCAAGAGCCAACCATCGTGGTATGCGACCGTGGCACGATGGACATCTCCGCTTACATGACCCCGGAATTGTGGGAAGACATCACCCGAGACGTGGGAACAAGTACCGCTGAGCTACGCGCCCGCTATGATGCGGTGCTGCACTTGGTATCTGCCGCCGACGGCGCAGAGCAATTCTACACCACCGCCAACAATGCCTCGCGCAACGAGACTGCCGACGAGCGGGGTCTACAGATTGCCCGTATGCTCGATAAGAAGGTCATCGATGCCTGGACGGGTCATCCCCATCTGCGCGTCATCAACAATCATGTGGACTTCGATAAGAAACTCAATCGTGTGTTGAAAGAGATTTCCAACGTCCTCGCATTGCCGCAGCCCATCCAAGAGGAGCGCAAATACATCGTGGAACTGGATGGTGAAATCACCAATGCCATCATGAGCGAGATTACGCAGACATACCTCGTCGCCGAGCCAGGGTGTGAGGTGCGGTTGCGCCGACGTGGGTGGGACGGCAAATATGTGTATGTTCATACCACCAAGAAGAAGATTTCAGCCAACGAACAGATAGAGACGGAGCGGCAAATCAACAAGAACCTTTACCTGTCGTTGCTACAACAAGCCGACCCTTATCGCCACACCATCCACAAAATCCGCAAGAGTTTCATCTGGAAAGGACAATACTTCGAACTCGATGCCTACAAAAAACCCATCGATGACCTGATGATCCTTGAGACAAAAGGCATCACAGAGGACGAGACCGTGAAGTTCCCGCCATTCCTGCGGGTAGTGGAAGACATCACGGGTAATGCCGACTACTATAATTATAATATCGCATTGAGGGGTTAGGACATCCAGACTTGTGACATGTGACATGTGACATGT
>JAFYZV010000043.1 GCA_017548525.1 Prevotella sp. | reverse complement strand
GGGAAGGATGGCCTTAGCCAGCATCATGTATGGATTCTCGTTCATTGCTGTACTCTTTGGTGCAAAGGTACTAACAAATGACGAGAAATAAGCAATCAAGCTAATTCTTCAACACAGGGTTTTGCTGGTGACCCAAAATCTGTCTCAAAATTCAAAAAAATCATTTTGTAAAATTTTGAATCCAATTTTGTATCATTTCTGCACGTAGTGCATTCATTGCTCGTCCTTGGGACATTTTATCGCCTACGGCGAGAAATTCCTCAAAATCCAATCCAAAATTCAAAAAAATGATTGCTGACCGTTACGGCCTGAAAGGCCAACAGCACTCGGCCCAGAGCAACACCCTGGGTAACAGTAACCAGCGAATTTTCCCTCACCATACAAAAACCCAGGGCAATGCCCTGGGCTATAAGCTCATTGGCCTTTCAGGCCGCACAGATGATGTATATTAATCTTGTTCAACTACCTGATAATTTAGTTTTTTGTTGCCACATTGCCACCATCAACCATAAGTCAATGATTATAAAGTACTTAACGTGGTGGCAAATAGGTGACAATGGTGGCAACAATTTACATATTAAGGTTGAGAATCTGCGGATAAGGCATCGAGCCAACCAAGGAATGCCACGAGCGAGGCATTCCAGTTGATGGCAATCTCGTTGGAGGCATACGATGCTGCCTCGTCGAGATACGACTCATCGGGATAGTTGGATGGATATACCAATGCGCCGTCTGCCTTGTCCTGCTGGCCAGGATTGGGTCCGCCCACCAACATACCAGGGAAGGGTGCCTCGATGTCATCGGCTGCCGATATACGATGGTGTGGGTGCATGGGTGACTTGTCGCCGAATCCTGTCACATAGCAATAACCCGTGGCATTGCGACCGAGGAGGTAATCGGCGTTTTGCAACGCATGGCGACGGTATTTCGCCGTACCCAAGAGTTTGTCGGCATAGAGTAGGAGGATGGCTTGGCAGCAGCAATTCTCCGCCAAGCAGCCCCAGCCAAAGTCGCGGGCGTTGTTTCCGAAGGGCGAATTGAATGAAGAATTGCCCACATCCTTGACCGCCGTGTCGCAGTATGCCATCAGTTGTTGGGACATTTGTTCGTATAAGTCTTTCGTCTTTGTGTCTGCCAACCACTCGAAAGCCCCTAACGATGCCACGTTTCCCCATGTGGGTGTCGTGAATTGGGAGGGCTTGTATTGTTGGGCATCATCCAAATAAGACTGTTTACCAGTCAGTCGGTAAAGTGCCGATGCCGCCCAGAAAAACTCATCACGGGCGTTATGGTCGCCGTATGTGCCCGTGGTAACGGCAGGATTGGTGAGCCGTTGCTGCCAATAAAAGGCATCGGGATGGGCCTTGGCCCATTGGTAAGCACGCTCTGCCATCGCTGCCGCCATCGTCGAGAAGCCGGGATAGTCTGCCTGGTAGGGTTCATAGAGGCGGGCTGCATCCGCCATGACGGCGGCAAAGTCGAGGGTTGCCGTGACGCTTTTGGCAACCACATAGCGGGGTTGGCGACAGTCGGTAGGCATGATGAACCCCTCGAAATTGGGCGTGGTGAGCTTATGGTAGACACCACCGTCGTATGGGTCTTGCATGGTGGATAGCCATATGAGGTTGAACATGATTTCATCCAACAAGTCGGGAGTCTCATTGCCGCTCTCGGGGATATGGGTAGTCAGCTTGCCGAAATAGTCGCGTTGTTGTTCGTAAACGGCAAACATCAACCCAATGCTGAACGAAGAGTTGACCACATATTTATTATAGTCGCCCGCATCATACCAACCCAAGGGCGAGCTGATGACCGTCCCCGCTGGACGGAGGGGGGATGCTGCCGAGGGATGTACCAACACGTGGGTATCTGGATGTCCCACAGGGCGATTGTAAACACCACTGCCCTCAATCGCTACACCCGAGCGGACAAGGTAGAACAGGCGCAGTGCCGCCGTGGCGATGTCGTGGTAAGGACGGTCGGTGACATGGATGTCACATTGCTCACCGCCGAGAGTGACACGGTAATTGCCGAGGGTTGACAGTTGTCCAAGGTCTACCAGATAGCGCAGTTTGCCTGAGAACGGTGATATGGCTTTCCGCATCACCTTGGGTTTCAGCACTTGTCTATTGGGGGTAGTGACGCGCAGCTTATTAGCGGGGTTCACTCCTTCGACGACGATGACTTTCTCTTGTTGGGGGTAGTAGCCTACTTGGTTGCGGCGAATCGATACCCCGTCCTTGGCTTGTGTACCCAAGAGGGAACAGGCAAGGGTCATGGTGAATAGAAGTTTTCTCATAATGATGGATGTTTAGGACTTTCTTAACAAACAGCATCGTCTACATGGACGAGCATCTTATCGGTGCAAAGGTACAAAATTGGTTTCAATAAACCAAAAGGTTACAGTCTGAAATCTGATGGCGTATTCTTTTATTGTTGTTGACTTGACATTTACAGATGATAAAGCATTGGTTTGTTGGGCGCAAAGGCATGGTTTGTTGGGGAGAAATGAATGGGTTATCGGGCGCAAAGGTATGCTTTGCGACTTTGCGGCTATAGCCAAAAAGGTTTGCGACTATAGCCAAAAGGGTTTGCGGCTATAGCCGAAAAGGTTTGTGGGCTTAGCCAAAATAAAACGAATATAATTGATGCCCTCAACAAAAAAGAGCGGCAACCGCATGGGTGTCGCTCTTCATCATCTTCATCGATTGTTATTTAATGAGTTCAACGGAACGTTTGAGGAAGGCATCGAGGGCAGCACCCTTCAACATACCATTCTGCAAGAGGGCGAGGTCGATGAGTTGGTGAACGATGTCGTTGCCCTTAGCGTAGTCGGCAAGGATGCTGTTCTTCTTGTTCTTTTGCTCATTAACGGCCTTCTCTGCCTCAGCTTTCTGGTCTTTATCCTCTTGTGTCAACTCGTCGTACTTCTTCTTGTCTTGGATTTGGCGGATAGCGGCGAGACGTGCCTCTTGTCCTTTCAACTCGGCGAGGACAGGTTTGAGAGCCTCCATAGTCGTTGCCTCTGTGTCTGCCAGCACCTTCTTGACAAGGGCATGGTCGGCATTGAGGACGATGGTGTACATATCAGGCATCTGCGCATAAAATCCCATGCCACTCTGGAAGCGACTCATGTCTTTCATTCGGCGCATGTACTCGCTCTGCGTGATAACCACCGGTTGGGTATTCTCGCCCAATGCCTGCACCTCAACAGAGAATTCCGTCTTGTCGATATTCGGCATTTGCGATTTGAAGACCTGTGACAAACTGTCAGTCTGCTCGTCGCTCAGTTCCGTTTTCTTGGCATCTTCTTTGACGATGAGGCGGTCGATAATGTCGCCGTCCACACGGGTAAAGCGGCTCTTTTCCAATTTCTGCTCCAGCATTTGGGCAACAGGAGTGTCTAATTGTCCATCAAGGAGCAACACGCTATACCCCTTTTGCTTGGCGGTCTCGATGTAACTATATTCCTCTTCCTTGTTGTTGGCATAGAGGTAAACGAGCGTTCCGTCCTTGTCGGTTTGCTCTCCCTTGATGAGGGTCTTGTACTCCTCGTAGGTGAAATATTTGCCTTCCACGTCCTTGAACAAAGCAAAATCCTTGGCGCGGTCGTAGAAATCGTCTTGCGAGAGCATCCCATAATGGATGAATATCTTGAGGTCGTCCCATTTCTCCTCGTATTCCTTGCGGTTCTCATTGAAGATGCCTTTCAGGCGGTCTGCCACTTTCTTGGTGATATAGGTGGAAATCTTCTTGACATTGGCATCACTTTGCAGATAGGAACGGCTCACGTTCAAGGGAATATCGGGTGAGTCGATGACACCATGGAGCAAGGTGAGGAACTCCGGCACGATGCCTTCCACCTGGTCGGTAACGAATACTTGGTTACAG
Source organism: Prevotella sp. (assembly GCA_017548525.1). Lineage (GTDB taxonomy): Bacteria > Bacteroidota > Bacteroidia > Bacteroidales > Bacteroidaceae > Prevotella. Next base: position 3,314 of record JAFYZV010000043.1, on the reverse strand, counting down.
AAGAGTTGGATCTTGTTCTTCTGAAGGTCGATATTCGACTGGATGCGGGGGAAGTAGAGGATACCCGTGAGGTTGAAGGGGAAGTCCACATTCAGATGAATCCAGAACAGAGGCTCATCCTGCATGGGGTAGAGGGTACGATAGAACGACTTGTAGTCCTCGTCCTTCAGCGTGGAAGGAGCCTTGGTCCATAGGGGTTCCACATTATTTATAATATTATCCTCGTCGGTGTCTTGCATCTTACCGTCCTTCCACTCCTGCTTCTTGCCAAAAGCGATGGGGATGGCCATGAACTTGCAATACTTGTTGAGCAACTCCTGGATTTTCTGCTTCTCCAGGAATTCCTTGCAATCGTCGGCGATATGGAGGATGATGTCGGTGCCACGGTCTTCCTTTTTGGCATCTTCGATAGTGAATTCGGGGCTTCCGTCGCACGTCCAACGGACTGCCTTGGCATCCTCTTGATAACTCTTGGTGACGATTTCCACCTTTTCCGATACCATGAAAGCGGAATAGAAACCAAGTCCGAAATGTCCGATAATGGCGTTGGCACTATCTTTGTACTTGTCAAGGAAGTCGGTAACGCCCGAGAAGGCTATCTGGTTGATGTACTTGTCGATTTCCTCTGCGGTCATACCAATGCCTCGGTCGCTGAAAGTCAATGTTTTCTTCTTCTCGTTGAGGGTCACGCGCACCGTCATGTCGCCCAGTTCTTCCTTGTAATCGCCCTTGTCGGCGAGGGTTTTCATCTTCTGTGTGGCATCTACGGCATTAGATACCATCTCGCGGAGGAAAATTTCGTGGTCTGAATAGAGAAACTTTTTGATGACGGGGAAGATGTTCTCTGTCGTAACCCCGATGTTACCTTTCTGTTTCATGTTGTTGTTTAGTTATGATTTCGTTGTCTGCCATCATTGATTACAAAATGTGTGCCAAAAAGAAAATGGCATTGTCTTCATGTTGAAAAGACAATGCCAATAGCTTGAATGAATAACGAGTCGGGCAATGATTATCTCATGCGTTTGCGGTGGGTCGTCGTTCCATTGGCATTCGTTTGCTGTTCGATGACGATTCCATGATGCTGGCTCACATCGGAAATCTGCTTGCCAGAGAGGTCGAAGTATTGGGCTGGAGCGTCTTGGGTGATGGAAACGGATTGTATACCGTCGGATTGTTTCTCCGTGAATTGCCAAGCGTCGAAATATACATTGGTGGCTTGTGTGAAAACAAAATACACATTACGTGCCCCCGTGTACCTGGTATCGGTGAGTTCTATCGTGTAATCGTTGTAACTGGTGGATGAAAACTCCACGCGATCCGATGCTTCGGCGGTCAGGCTTCCAAGCCGTATCTCCAACGTACCTGTCCCTTTGGCTCGTAGCATGAACGTGTTAGCGCCTTCTTTCCCAAAGTCTACACGGCGTACCATGGTCCATGCGCCAGGAGCCATCTTGATTTGGAGGTTCTGCGATGCGTCGTTTCCAAGGGTATTGTATGTAGGAACTTTCATGATATTGGAAAAGTCCTCGTAGGTAATGCCACCTGCCGTAGACATCGTTTCTGCCTCTTGCAACTGGTAAGGGTTCAGATAACCCGTGGCTTGTGCGCCCGTATTGTTCGCCGTAACGGTGCTGATGCGTTGCGCGCTCTCATTCACAATAGCCTTGTTGACAGCAATTGAGCGGAAGCCCGACGCACCTGTATTCATGTTTTGCTCCAATCCTGTGGTGTGATAGAATAGGTAATAAGTGTCTCCAAACTTCTGTAAATGGCTGTGGTTGTTGCTATACGAATAACCAAACGTGCCAGGATTTGCCAAGTACTGCCCTTTGTATTCCCACGAATCGGGATTGAGGGGGTCGTCTGATACCATATAACACATGCTGCAAGCAGTGGGTTCTTTTGCCGTACCGCGTTTGGAATAACTGTACCAGTCGTTCCTGTCTGACCATGATGTGCAATAGGTGTAGACGAATTTGCCGTCAAAGATATTCAATTCGCTTGCCTCGAAGTGGTAGGGAGCGGGCAGACTGACGGCTTTACCATCGAGGGCGAGCATGGTGTTTTTCAACTTGGCGATGCGGGCATTGTTGGGTAACAACTTACTACCTTGAGCATTGGGGTCGCCACCACCGAAGGCAATCCATCCCGTACCATCCTCATCAATCACCACACCTGGGTCGAACACCCAGTTACAGGGGCTTACGCCAGGGCTGCTCCCCGTGATGAGGGCTCTTGATAATGGTGAGCGGAAAGGACCGATGGGCGTGGAACCTTTGATGACTCCCACACTACCACCGCCGTTGGCGAAATAAATGAAAAACTCTTTTTGCCCGCTTTCCGTCTCGCGCCATACGGCAGAGGGAGCCCATGACTGTCCGCACCATGATCCACATACCTTTCCCACGTCAATGGTGCCGTGGAAAGTCCAGTTTGCCAAGTCGTCCGTGGAGAACACCACCAACGACTTGATGTTTCCATAGCCGTTGTCTCCCTTTTTTCCGTTGGCGATGAACTGCTGGTGGTCATTCGTTCCGTAGACATATATCCGACCATCGTAAACGATGGCTGTGGGGTCTGCACAGAACACACAAGGACTAATGGGGTTTCCATTTCCGACGGGTTTATTCGCTTTTGCAATCTCTTGGGCAGGTGCTTGTGTCCAAGATGCCAAAAGGGTGGCGAGGATAAGATTTCTGAGATACATAATGATAAGTTTTGTTTGGTTGGCAAAGTTACGATAAAAACTTGTAATATTCAATGGATTTTTGAGAATTAACGCGAATCGCTTCTTATAAACGCTTGATAAAACAGGAATTCGGCTAAATCCAAAGATTATGACGGAGCCAACTATGTTGATTTTGCAACATAAAAAACCAATATGTTTGCTTTTATGCGAATAATTCATTAAATTTGTACACGAAAAGCATCATGTAGGGCAACAAGTAACTAAAAACGATATGGATAGGGAACCCTATAATAGTCTAAAGGTCATACTGGCCGAGAAAGAAAAGACATACACATGGCATTCTGAAAAGATGGGCCGCAACATTGGAACTGTTTCACGATGGATGACAAACAAGGTGCAACCATCCATTGAACAGCTTTATGAAATTGCGCACAACCTTGATGTTGATGTTAGAGAGTTATTGGTGACATCAAAAGATGTTGGAATAATATAATAGTTTTTTTGATAACGTAATGATATTAAATATGGAAAGAGGAGTTCTGTTTAGATTATCTGCTAATGGAGACCTTTTAGGCTATAATGATTGTGATGCCAAATCAATCACAATTCCTGATGGGGTGAGATG
>JAFYZV010000042.1 GCA_017548525.1 Prevotella sp. | reverse complement strand
TTAGTGTTTATGCCAATTCTTTGGCCAAGCAACAAATCAACAAACTGATAGAAGCAGCCAACAACGTGAAAGTTGATAGTTGCCAATATCGTTCGCCCAATATCATTTTGATTATCGGTGAAAGTCTGGGGCCTCATCATTCCCAACAATATGGCTATTTCATGCCTACCACTCCTCGACAAATCGCTCGAGAAAAAACAGGGTATCTTACCAAATTCTCTGATGTTGTGGCTCCGTGGAACTTAACGAGTTTCGTATTTAAGAGCCTCTTTTCTATGCACGTAGTGGGACAAGAAGGAGAATGGTGTGATTATCCACTCTTCCCAGAACTATTCCGCAAAGCTGGTTATCAAGTGACGTTCTTGACCAATCAATTCTTGCCGAAAGCCAAAGAAGCCGTCTATGATTTTAGCGGTGGATTCTTCTTAAACAATCCTTCATTGAGTGAAGCTCAGTTCGACCTTCGCAATGAAAAACTACATCCTTTAGACGAAGGATTATTGGACGATTATGACAACATGCTCAAAAACAAACAAATCTCCCTATCAGATAGCAGTCGTAATCTCATTATCTTTCACTTGATGGGACAACATGTTTCCTATCAATTAAGATACCCCAAAAACCAAAAGAAATTCCAAGCCTTTGATTATAGAGACAAACGACCAGAACTAACGGGCAACAAACGTAAGGTGTTAGCTGATTACGACAATGCCGTATTATATAATGATTCCATCGTTGACCAAATCATGGCACGTTTCGAACATGAAGATGCCATCGTCATTTACATGCCCGATCATGGCGAGGAATGTTTCGAGGGCAAGCGGGGGTTCATTTGTCGTAATCATGCCATGAAGATTGACTACGACATGGCGCGGTTTGAGTTTGCTATTCCCTTCTGGATCTGGTGTTCGCCCAAGTATGCCGCTCGCCATCCAGAGGTGTTCAATCAAGTGGTGGAAGCCAAAGACCGTCGGCTGATGATCGATGCCATCGCCCACACCTTATTATATTTGGCGGGCATCCACTCGCCCGACTATCATGCAGAATATGATGTCCTTTCATCCCAATACAACGAGAACCGCCCTCGTATCTTGAAAGGCGGCACCGATTATGACAGCCTTAAAATGAACGTTCAAGATCCATAACATGTCCACACCCATCTTAACACGCGCCGAATGCAATGCCCTGCGAGGCTTGGCTATCATTGGCATCTTTCTCCATAACTACTGTCATTGGCTTGGCCCTATCGTCAAAGAGAATGAATACCAGTATTTCCAAGGGAGGGTGGACGCACTCAACCAAGCCCTGACACATCCCGATTGGCTCCTTCCCATGCACCTATTGTCATTCTTCGGTCATTACGGAGTACCCATATTCCTCTTCCTGAGTGCCTATGGATTGGTATTGAAATACGAACATAAACCCGATGTGGCTGTCAGCATCAACTCCTCTTCCGAGATTATCCAAATCCAAGTGCGAAGGATTTGGGATTTTATCCGTTACCATTACCTCAAGCTCTTCAAGATGATGATTGTGGGATTCGTGGCTTTCACCATGGTTGATGCCATTACCCCAGGTAGACATCATTACGAAGTGATGGATATTGTGTCGCAACTATTGATGTTCAACAACGTCTTGCCCAATCCCGATAAGATCATCTGGCCAGGACCGTATTGGTTCTTTGGGTTGATGATGCAGTTCTACATCATTTACCGTCTGTTCTTCTATCGCCGACATTGGGGTGTCACCGTTGCTTTCATCGTCGTCTGTGAACTCATCCTGTTGGCATGTAATCCTGAAGGAGAGGCTCTCAATCGCTGGCATTACAATTTTGTGGGAGGGATGTTGCCTTTTGGCATGGGCTTGCTCACGGCACGGCATGGCGAGCCGTTCACCTATCGCCTTTGTGCCATCGTGGTGCTGCCAAGTATTTTCATGGTATATTATTTCAGTAACGGTTACCTCTATTGGACATTCGTGCCGTTGGCAGTGGTGTTCACCAGCATCTGCGTCATCAAGCTAATGAATATAAAGGAGTCCAAAGAGCATAGGAGTTCAAGGAGTTCAGACAATAGTCCTCAGACAAAAAAAGGTGATGTTTGTACTCCTGAGTTTCGTGAAACACCGAAACTCCTCCTACAAAAAATCTTCGATTTCCTGCAATGGATGGGTAGCATATCGGCGGCTCTCTTCGTCTGCCACCCCATTACGCGCAAGATATTCATACCCATCAGCCGACGAGGTGACATGTACACGGGACTCTTATTATACATCATTGCTTCCATCTGCCTCGCTTGGCTCTTCAATGAACTCATGAAACGCATCCCCAACCCCACACAAGACAAGTCATGAGCAAACCCTACCCCGATATCCAACTGGAAACCATCAGTCGCTACCGTGGCGAATTGATGGGCTTGGCAATGCTCTTCATCATCCTGTTCCATGTTTGGCTGCCACGAGGTGACATGTTCTTTGGTTTACGAAGGTGTGGCAACGTTGGCGTAGACATGTTCCTTTTCCTCAGCGGCATAGGGCTATGGTATTCATGGAGCAAGCAACCGTCATTGACACATTATTTCATCCGCCGCTATGTGCGCGTCTATCCTGCATGGTTCATCATCGCAAGTCTCTACTATGTTCCCCGCTTCCCCAAGGGAGGACAAATAATAGACCTATTGGGTGACATCCTCATCAATTGGGATTTCTGGCTCCATTGCGAACTCCATTTCTGGTATATCCCCACTATCATGATGCTTTATACCATCGCTCCTTTCTATATGCGTCTCATCGAGCGTTATCCGCTTTATCGCTGGTTGCCCGTAGTGGCAATCGTCTGGTGCGTGATGGTGCAATGGGTGACACCCATCCATGAGGCGGTGGGTCATTTGGAAATCTTCTGGAGCCGCATCCCCGTCTTCCTCATCGGAATCAACATGGGGAAGCACGTCATGCAACGACGCATCATAGAGGGGCAATCGGTGTGGTTGGTTGCCATCATCTTCTTGATGACATTCGGCACATGCGTCTTTCTCGAACAAGTGAAACACGGCACATTCCCGCTTTTCATCGAAAGGATGCTGTACATCCCGCTCACCGTGACAGGTATCCTCTTGCTTGCTCATGCCCTCATGCACACCCCCAAGTGGCTGAATGCCTCCTGTCGATTCATCGGCACCATCAGTTTGGAGGTATATCTTATCCATGTACATTTCGTATTGGCATACATCCAACCCTATCAACTGGGCTATTGGCCGACAGTCCTCCTCATTACCGCAGCCACCATCCCCTTGGCTTGGCTGCTGCACCGAGTGCTGTCGCCATTGCAGTCATCGATTATCAACCATTCTAAAACCCTATCGCCATGAAAGCATTGTTCAAGCTGATACGTCCCAAGCAATGGATCAAGAACACATTTGTCTTGATTCCCATCTTCTTCAGTGGCAACCTCTTTGATGGACACAAGCTCACTGCAGGTATCATCACCTTCCTCGCCTATTGCTTTGCCGCCTCGTCCATCTATTGCTTCAACGACTTGGTGGACGTGGAGGCAGACCGCCGACACCCCGTCAAGTGCAAGCGACCCATCGCCTCGGGAGCAATCAGCGTGCCACAAGCATACATGCTGATGGCTTTGATGTTCATCTTGTCGGCGATTTGCATTCTATTTCTTACTGAAAACAGATGGTTGGTAGGGGCGGTCATCCTCTTCTATTGGCTGCTCAACCTCGCCTATTGTGCCGAACTGAAAGACCATGCCATCATCGATGTGTGCGTCATAGCCTTTGGATTCGTACTCCGCATCCTGGCAGGGGGCATCGCGGCGAACATCACATTGAGCAACTGGATTGTGCTGATGACTTTCCTCCTCACGCTTTTCCTCTCTTTCGCCAAGCGGCGCGACGACGTGATAAGGATGCAAGAGACAGGCGAGGCACCGCGCAGGAACACCATCCGCTACAACTTCACCTTCATCAACCAAGCCATCACCATCACGGCATCTGTCACTTTGGTCTGCTATGTGATGTACACCGTGTCGCCCGAAGTGAAGGCCCAATTCCACACGGACTATCTCTATCTCACCACCGTTTTCGTCTTGGTGGGACTTCTACGCTACATCCAATTGGCAGTGGTGGACAAAAAGAGCGGCGACCCAACCAAGGTCATCCTACGCGATCGATTCACCCAACTCGTTGTATTGGCGTGGATCTTCTGCTTCTTGCTTATCATCTATTTCTTGTAAAACCTACTTTCCCACGATTCTCTTGATGTCATTCAACTTGTTCAACGCCTCAATGGGTGTCAAGTTGTTGATGTCAAGACCAAGAATCTCGTCCCGAATCTGGCAAAGCACAGGGTCATCCAATTGGAAGAATGACAATTGAACTCCATCACGGCTATCGGCATTGGGGATATTTTTCATGGATGACTGGCGCAAGCCCTTCCCGTCATCCTTCCCTTCCAATTGGTGCAGGATGGTATTGGCACGCTTGACGATGCTCTTTGGCATACCTGCAATGTCAGCCACGTGGATACCAAAGGAATGCTCGCTGCCGCCCCGTTCCAACTTACGGAGGAATATCACCTTGCCATCTGCCTCCTTCACGCTCACATTGTAATTCTTGATGCGCGAGAAAGACTTTTCCATCTCGTTGAGTTCGTGGTAATGGGTAGCAAACAATGTGCGGGCGCGAGCCTTGGGTTGCTCATGTAGATATTCCACGATTGCCCAGGCAATGGAAATGCCATCGTAGGTGGATGTGCCGCGGCCTAACTCATCAAACAACACCAAGGAACGGGGAGAGACATTGTTAAGGATATTGGCTGCTTCGGTCATCTCCACCATGAAGGTAGACTCGCCCAACGAGATATTGTCGGAAGCTCCTACACGGGTAAACACCTTATCCACCAAACCCACCCTCGCACTCTCTGCGGGTACGAAGCACCCCACTTGCGCAAGTAGCACGATGAGTGCCGTCTGCCTTAACAAGGCACTCTTTCCCGCCATGTTGGGACCCGTGATGATGATGATTTGCTGTTTCTCCGTGTCCAATGTGATGTCATTGGGAATGTATCGGTCGCCCAAAGGCAATTGTGTCTCAATCACGGGATGCCGCCCTTGTCGGATTTCCAAGTAGTCATCATCGGCAATGATGGGTCTGACATAATGGTTCTCCTCGGCAGCCTTGGCAAACGACAGCAAGCAATCCATCTGTGCAATCACGTTGGCATTGATTTGGATTTGCGGGATGAACTCCTGCATCGCCACCACCAACTCATTGAAGAGTCGCTCTTCCAATGACTGGATGCGCTCGTCGGCACCAAGAATCTTCTCCTCGTATTCTTTCAATTCTTGTGTGATATACCGCTCGGCTTGGGCCAAGGTTTGCTTACGCACCCATTCGGCGGGTACCTTATCCTTATAGGTGTTGCGCACTTCCAAGTAATAGCCGAAGACATTATTATATCCCACCTTCAATGAGGCAATCCCTGTCTGTTCACTCTCGCGCTCCTGTATCTGCAAAAGGTAGTTGCGGCCATTGTTGGAGATATTGCGAAGCTCATCCAACTCGGCATTGTAGCCATCGGCAATGACAGACCCCTTGCTCAACGACACGGGTGGGTCGGGCTGAATCTCCCGTTGGATGCGGTCGCAGAGGCTCTCGCAGAGGTTCAACTGCTCCCCTACCCTTTTCAACGTCTCGTTGTCGGCATAGAGACAGGCGGTCTTGATGGGTACGATGGCTTGCAGGGCGAGCTTCAGTTGCACCACCTCGCGGGGCGACACCCTGCCCACCGCCACCTTGGAGATGATACGTTCAAGGTCGCCGATGCGGTGCAACTGGTCATCGATGCACTGCCTGAAGTCGGGTTCACGGAAGAAATAGTCTACCACATCGAGCCGTTGGTTGATGGGCTTCTCGTCTTTCAGGGGGAAGAGCAGCCACCGTTTGAGCATTCTTCCACCCATCGGAGTGACGGTACGGTCGATGACCTGCAACAGCGATGACCCATCTTCTTGCATCGGTTGCAACAATTCCAACGAGCGGATGGTGAATTTGTCGAGCCTGACATACCGCTCCTCTTCTATCCGCGCCAACGCCGTGATGTGGCCGATATGGGTATGTTGCGTCAGTTCAAGGTATTGCAAGATGGCACCAGCGGCTATCACGCCATTGCGCAGATGATCCACGCCGAATCCCTTGAGCGACTTCGTGCCGAAATGCTTGAGCAGCTTCTGCCTCGCGCTCTGCTCGGTAAACACCCAGTCATCGAGTTCAAAGACGCAATAGCGGTTGGTAAAATATTGTTCAAACTGATGTTTCTTGCTACGATCATACAACACCTCCTTGGGTTGGAAGTTGCCCAAGAGCTTATCCACATAGTCGTATGACCCCTCGCCCGTGAGAAACTCGCCCGTTGAGATGTCTAAAAACGCCACGCCACATGCCGTCTTGCCGAAATGCACGGCGGCAAGGAAATTGTTTTCTTTGTAATTTAAGACATTGTCGTTGAGGGCAACACCGGGCGTCACCAACTCCGTGATGCCGCGCTTAACAAGCTTCTTCGTCAACTTGGGGTCTTCCAACTGGTCACAAATCGCCACGCGCTTGCCCGCACGGATGAGCTTCGGCAGATAGGTATCGAGGGCATGATGAGGGAATCCCGCCATCTCGTCGCCCTTCACCCCCGCCCCATTGTTACGTTTTGTCAAAGTAATACCGAGGATGGCAGCCGCCGTCACGGCATCCTCACAATAGGTCTCGTAAAAGTCACCGCAGCGGAATAGCAGTATCGCATCAGGATGTTTCTCTTTCAATGAGAAGAACTGCCGCATCATCGGTGTCAATTCTTTTCCTTTCAATGTTCTCTAATTTGTATTGTCACACAGTTGTTGTATAATATCCCTTGTCATATTGATGACTTCATCTATAAGCCCCTTGGTAGATTCAAATGACTTACTTCAATAGATAGGCTCATAGAATAATTCCTTCTTTCATGACATTCTTGTAAAATGGAGTAAACTTTTTGGATTCCCAATCTTTGACTGTATACATGATAGGGTTAATCATCTCATTGATTTCCCAACCCAGTTCCCGTATAGGATACGAGATTTTATCCATATCGGAGGGTGTAATGTGTTCTTGGTCAAGAAGAATTAAGATGTCCCAATCGGAATTCTGACGGGCATCACCTCTGGCATGAGAGCCAAACAAAATAGCTCTTCCCTTGTTTTGAACGGTCTTTCCTAATACTTGCACAAGACCATTTTTAATGAGTTGTCTACTTTTGATTTCCTTATTAGTCATAGATGTCTACCTTTCTCACATTTGCAATCATTATCTTCATCAACGACAGCCCCTCTAATTCGTATGGAGTATTATGATTTTGGCACAAATATACAAAATTCCATTTTTGTGACAAAACTTTTAGAATAAATTGTTTTTCTATAGATTCTATTCAAGGCTATCCAAAGCAAAATAGCATAATCATCATGGCAATGACTCCCATTCCCTCCCAATCATCGTAAAAGAAAAGGAAGGCACTGCCATACACTTTTCCTTGCCGTGCCTTCCCTCTAAGACTATATCAACACAAAACTAATAGATAAACTTCCTGCCGCCTCGAATATATAACCCGCCACGCTGCGGGGTCTGCACCCTGCGGCCTTGCAGGTCATAGATGGTTTCTGTATCGTTCGACCAGTCGCTTGTATCCGTGGCAAATTCTTTAAAGCCCACGTCCACCGTGTATTCGAAATACGAGTCGAATAATTGGAACCTGTTATCTATCCATTCCTCTATGCGCTCCATGCTATCCACGTACCCCAACCGCACGTACGGCTTTACGCCCTTATTGTCAGCTGTTGCCACCCACTCGCACATGTCAAGGCGGCATATATCCCCCTTCTTGTAGCCAACCGAAGGGTCCCAGTCGGGTAACTTATGATAGTTGACCCATTCGTCCACGGGCTTCCAGCACCATGCGTATTGTGGCTCACGGATGCACTTGCTATCCTTCCAGCGATTCCATTCCTCAGCGTAGTTGCGCTCGCCAACCCTCCCGTACCAATCGTGGATAAATCCTTTCACAATCTCACTTCCTATCACGCCGTCACGTCTCAACTGGCAGTAGCGCGCCCTGATGTCATCCTCGAAATATTGTGACAGCCAGTACATGGGACCTCCTGTGTAAAGCACCCAATACGGGTCAAGTCCCGTCTGGGTGGCAGGCATCAATACATCCCCCGTGTCAACATTCCCGAAAGTGCAGTCAAGGTCGTAAGGCGCAACGAACCATTTCACGCCGTCGTACGTGAACCACTGCCAGTTCTTGGCAAAGCCGTCATAGTTGGCAACAAGATGGTGAAGGCAGGCATAGTCCACGAGACTCGTCACGTCGAACACCCGGGAAAAAGCCGCCCGGATCTCAAACGCGCCCCGCCCCATTGACTTCATCCCTTGCAGGTCACCACACACACGAGAGAGAGCGAGTATACATTGCCTCGTCTCATCGGTTACCTCCTTGGGATTCCTCACCTCAAATGCAGTCCAGTCAACATCACCCGCCCAAAACGTGGCATCGGAAATCCTGCCGTCCAGATGTATGTGCCTCGGGTCGTTCTTCTTCTGGGCCATGTTAGAACGGTGCTTCTTCAACTGCCAGGAATAGATACCGTAAAACTCGCCGTTCAGGTAAACCACGCAAGGGAAACCGTCGGGGTGGCACAATGCCTTCGGCTCATTCTTGGCAAGACCGTCGGAACGGGTCCAAGCGCGTCCCGTGTCCGCCGCCATCAGCTCGTAGAGCCTGTAACCAGAGACGGCAACGCCACGGAAATAGTCCGTATAGTATGCCTTGAGGTGAAAACCATCCTGCCCCACCCAGTCACCGATGGTTATGGTGGGCGTGACATCGCCCACCCACTCGTCGTCGCAGAAGTCCACCTTCACGTTCCTCTTGGGGAACGTCAGCGAGGCATTCCCCTGTGCGTCCATGATGACGCGCTTGCGGAAATAGTTGCCCGCCCCGTCGTACACCTCCATCCAGCAACGCGACGTGTCACCCTTATATTCCGGCATCCGCCCTGCGCCAATCACGTTTACGTATGCACAAGTCGGTGTGGGGATGGCGATGTCTCTCCTCATACTGTAATCGTTTGAGGGAGTGTTCAGCCCAAGCTCATAGATGCGTTGCCAGAATGAATTAGACCAGTCAATCCGTCCCTGCGTATATAGACAAGGGACATGGAACAATATGATTAACAATGCGCTTTTCATGAAACACTATTCTGCAACGCCCATGCCTGTCTATAGATTATCGACGAGCAGCTTGTGCAATGTCGCAGACGCCACCATGCCCGTATCGTCTGATATGATGCCCTCGCTGTCCTTGCAATGCGCAACCCCACAATACGTGTTGCCATCCACAACGCCATTTGCCACTTCGGGCTCTATAGCCTTGTTGAGGATGACGTTGTTGACAAACTCACACCCAGAGTCATCCAAGTTGTTTGTTGTTTTCGCAACATCAACGGTGTTCTCCTGTATCCTCACATATCCGTCGCAAACATTGTACCCGATAAAAATATTCGTCGTGGGATATTGACCACTCTCCAATACTTGTAGCTGCCCGTTATTGGGCAGTTCCTCTGGACTGCAATCCCGGCAGTCGATGTCATAGAAGTTCTCCGTACCCGTAATGACATTCCCATAAATCTGTATGTTGTATGCCCAATAGTCAATGTAGATGGCATTGTTCTTCCCAAGGCCACCGCAGCCATGAATCCTGTTGTATCGGATGATGGCCATCTCGTTGTTCGCCACCACATAAATGTCGCCAGAGTCCTGCAAGCCCAGTTGCTGACGCATTGCTTTCCACCCGTCCGTGTGATGGATGAAGTTTCGCTCCACGAGACTGGAACGCCACACCGCACTTTTGTCATCGCCATTTGCCCCGAGCCTGATGGCACAGTAGTTGGTGTTGACAAACTCATTGCCCGCGATGTACGCCCTTCCCGTGTTCCATACGGCAGCCTTGCAGGTCCCATAATGTCCGATGTCCCTGAAAGTGCACCCCGTTACTTCCATATATGGGCTGTGGTTTGGCAACTGGTCACGTATCATGTCCGTGCGTACCCCACAATCCATGATGTCGTGGAAGTCACTGTCTTCGACAAACAGCTTCTTGAGGTTATAGACCCCGCCGCCCACGACGTTTGACACCTCGCATCCGCCCATCCTCATCTCGCCATCGTTCCTCAGACTTTGGTCAAGACCACCGAAGACTTTTAGGTTTATCATGTCAATCTTCGCGTTTTCCTTGGCGCGGAAAATAATCTGTGCCTTGCTGACACTAATGGCCTTGTAGCACATAGGTACGAACATGTTGTGGTCTTTTATGGTGATGCCCTCGTTGTCGCCGTCGTAGTTGATGAGGAAGAAGTCCGTCTGGCTCGATAGGCTTCTCATGTCCTCATTTGGAGTGGTGTTGTCAGTAGGCTTGAAAAAGAAGGTCGTGGAGGTGATGGATGTCACCTTATACGTAAAACGCATGAAAGAGATGCGGTAGCTGATGAACAGGTCTTGGCGGTCGTACGTCGAGATGGCGGGGAAGTTATCGAGAAGAACCAATCCATAGATGCCGGAGTTGGCGTATTGTGTGTCCCATCCCGAAGCCCGGTAGACATTGCTCCTGGCAAGGGTCAGCTGTTCCACGTTGCCATTGGCGAAGTCGGTTCCTCCCCTCACGACGACAAATGTCTCGTTGCCTGTCAGGGGTAGGTCATAATCCGTAACGTATTTCCCGTTTGACTCAGTGGAGAGCGTCTCAATCCCCGAAGCGTCAAACAGCCTATGCCCGTCACCGTCAATGACCAGGTTCTTGTTGTTAACCTGCAACAAGGCAAATATTCTGTTGCCATTATAGCTTGTCAGTCCATTGGCTGACAATGGTATGTTGTTTGTGAGCTTGATCCTAATGTTATTATTGTTGGTGATGGCAGACACCAGCTCGTTCATGTTACCCACGTTCACCGTCGTGGCGGGATTCATTTCTTGCCAATTCTGTCTCACAAACTCATATACTGGCAGCGGCTTTGGCAAGAGATTATTCATCCGCTGACCATAGAGATATTTCTTGATGGTGGGCGAATTGTCGATGTCAGTAGCAAGACTCATGTCCACAACTGCGCCAAAACATATCTCCCCGTTTATAATGTCCGTCAGGGATGGATCGAACAAAAATACTGACCAATCCACCACGATGTAACAGTCAACGCCCTTGAACATACCCTTGGGGTCAAACTTGATTGGGCCAGAAGAGTTATTCCCCACGGAAAGAAAACCGTGCTTCATTCCTGTATGGTCATCGTATTCATATTCCAAGCCGATGGAAATAAGATAACCATCAGGATGAGTATGGTTTCGCGCCTGCCATAGAATCATGCGACTTGGATAGGCCGTTTGGTCCCACTTGCTGCCGACGTACAATTCTTTCACGAAATAGTTGGCTTGCCTGTAGCCATCTGTAAATAAAACGTTTGTTGGCATAATTGTAGTTTTTTGTTATTAATAAAATGTAGATTGTATTCCATTTTTTAAAGAGACGTGCCTTCCATAGCCGACATAGTCAAGCTACACCGGCACGTCTCCATCGGGACATAATATAATGTATTTAGAAGTATCCTATTAAGTGATGGTTTTCATAGATGAGTTCTATACTATACATGAAAAACACGACATAGTCAGAAACCATGAATGTATGACTTGTTCCCATATCAGTCACGTAATCACTATATAAGATGGCACCAGAGGCATCACGTATAACAATATATACGTCTATAAGAGCGTTGCACGAAATGACACCAATTTCATTCCCGTCATATTCCACGGTGGGGAGGATTTCTGGGGAACGGTTAATGATTGGCTCATTGGTTGGGTCATGATAAATCCATCACGACTGACTGGCTAAGGAGATTTGGTGTGAATGTCACCAAGACAAAAAATAAAAAGGCTATTCTTTTCATAATAGTAATGATTTGATGATGCTGCAAATTTATTATTATGAAACGAAAATCATGGAAAAAACAGGTTCACATTTCATTTCACTTTTTTCGTAAGTCATTACCATGGAAGAGATATGTGTTCACATTTCACTTCACATATAGACATAAAGGTCAATGAAATGGGCTTTTCCTTATATGAAAGTTTGGTCTTAAAGGGACTTAATAAAAACATCCCAATCCTCCGCTTTTCCTTTCTTTCCAAACGCTTTCTCATACAAACGCTTTCGAGCCATAGAAATGGAGTTGACCTCAACGGAGAGTATCTGTGCTATTTTTGAGGGAGGTATCTGGACTTTCAGCAACAAGCACATGCGATATGACTGCTTTCTCATGCTGCATGTGTCATATAGTTTTCGCTTGAATCCCTTATAAATATCATTCACCATCTTGTCAAGTTCCTCCCATTGCCCGTCACTTAATGACTTGTTGCGCTTTTCTGTGTTTTCTAACAAGCTCAAAATCTCGTTATATATACCTGTCTGTTTTAGTAAAGCAAGCTCCATGTCAAGCTCTTCTTGTGTACGAACGGAGACAATATATTTGTTAGCTTCAAGGCTGTCGATCTTGAGGCGGAGGAACTTTTTCTGTCTCCTTGAGTTGACAACGGCAAAAGACAGGGATAAAGATACTATCAGAACAACCAGCAATAGGATTACTATGACATTTCCCCGTCTGACACTTTCCCCCTCCATCCTTCTTGCCCTCTCCTCATGGATGCTATAATCGTATTGGGATTGCATCCGAGCCATGGTCTCCTTCTCTCCCATGCTTCGGACAGTATCCTCTAATAGGAGGAACTCGTTAAGATAATACAGGGCAGAGTCAGAGCGTCCAAGCATCCCCTCCACTTTGGCAAGTCCACGTGCTGCCGTTCTCCTTGCATAAACCGTTCCCGTTCCCCATAGTAGTCTATAATAATGGCGGGCAGAGTCAAGGTTCTCTTGCGCAAGTTCAACCTCAGCCCTGATAGAGTAAAACGGTCTGAGCCTTGGCTTGTCCAGCCCACTGTCTGCATTACTTATATATACCGTGGCACTGTCATATAGCCCCCGGTCGTAAAAGTGGCTCGCCATTTGTACTGCGACATCACATTCCATCAACTTAGAACTCATTTCACGTGCAAGACTATATGCTTTTTTAAGGTATGTATATGAGCTGTCGTATTGCTCTTGCCACCCATAATGCACACCAATGTCTCGCAAGTCAAATACCATGCCAAGCGAATCTCCTGCATCCAAATCATATTGATATGCGAGCTTATTAAAGTGCAGGGCATTCTCCGTCAATCCTTGGAGAATGAACATGCTTGCCATTTGGGCATATATCACATTCAAGGGAATGCTATTGGATGATGGGGCATGATCCAGTGCCTGTTGGAAATAAAGTAGTGCTTGTGGGCCGTCGTTCAACTCGGCACAGAGCCTACCTGCATAATAATAGGCAACGGGGAGTAATTGTCGGTCGCCCACTTTCTCATAATACCCCACCAACGCAAGGATGAGGCTGTCCCTGTCTGTAATTGGCTTAAATGCCTTGTCATCTGCCTTAACACATAGTAACTCATAATAATGGCGAGAAGAGGAAGGAGCATCCTCCATCATTTTATCCATCGACTGAAGAAGTCGTTGGGCACTGTCTGGCCGAATGTCTGCGAGGCTATCTGCCAAAATGAGTTCGTGTGGGTAGTTCGGCGCATGGCTACACGACATCATCAACATTATACCAAGAAAAACATAAATGGCTATCTGTTTATTCATGTCCGCAAAGTTACGAAAAAGATTGGAGAATGAAAACGATGATTGAGAATTATGGGGTGCGCTACGCGCAGAAATCCCACAAAATGGCATTCAAAATCTGTCAAAAATGGTATCGGAATCATCCGAAACCATGGAAGGCAAAAGGATTTTTGGTGAAATTTTGAAAAGGATTTTGTACAATTTCTCGCCGCAAGGCGACCCCCTCTATTCCACGAAATTCCGATGAAAGATGTTGACAAAACGGTGTTCGGGAAAAGGGATGAAATAGGTGTTTCGAGGCGGATGGAGCGTCTGAAATATCCAGAAAAACCGGTTATTTATGGCGGAAACGCCAATTTAACATTTCTTGGGCGGCATTCTTCTGTGATAGATGCCGCACCCGACCCTCTAAAAATGGGTGTTTATCGGTAGCGGATGCCGCCCAAAAGATGTTAAATCGCCGCTTTTACGGACAGCAAACAATATGCTAAAAATGCAAATCGTTGGCATTCAACATGTTATAAAAACGCCAAAAATGGGCATATTTCCGACCAAAAGACGTGTCGATGGGAAAAGTGGCAAGGATTTGCGCCTATTTTGTGATAAAAAATTGACAAAAGGAAGAGGGATTGAAGAAGGAAAAATGAAGATGGAAGATGATGTTGCGCCAGCAAATATTCAATCTTCCATCTTCCATTTTCAATCATCCATATTTAGTTGTTCAAGACGAGGTTGGTCAGCACCACAATATCCGTAACGTTGACAAGACCATCGCCATTGAGGTCTGCCTCAAACTTGAATACATTTGCCTCATCGCCCAAGACACAGTTGGAGAGCATCACCACGTCGGTGATGTTGACATAGCCGTCGTGGTTGAGGTCGCCGATGAGTACGCTGACGGGCAGGTAGGCGGCAAACTGGCAGAAAGTGGTGTTCTGGTACAGCTCGTAGGTCCATGTGCCGTCGGCATGGGCGTAGGAATATCCCGTGTCGAAGGCGGCATCCCCTCCCCTACTGCGGTCTGCCTTGTGATAGACAATCGTTCCTTCGTTGCCCAGTCCTTTGGCAGTGATGACGGTATTCGCCTTGTTGTAATTATGGCCGATGCCAAAACCTTGCACGAGGTGGAAGGGATTGCTGCTTGTGCGGCTGAAATAGAGCATCTCGTCATCGTCTAAATAACCGCTGTCCTTGCCGCTCGACACCATGACATAGCTATCGCCATAAGTGGCATTGTACTTGTTCCAATACGACCAGCGTGAAGTATATGGTTCGCTGCTGAACGTGCCACCCAATATCGCCCTGGCATCCGCCGCCAAGATCGTGCTGTAGTCAGGACTCTCATAGAGTTTGTAATAGGGTCTCTCCACGGTGAATGTTGCCGTGGTGGGTGGATAGCCAAAGACGGTGGCGGTAACGGTCAACGTGCCTAACTGCGTAAAGGTATATGAGGAGAGATTCCCGATGTTGGTCGTCGTGCCATCCAGTGTGGTGAACGTACCCGACAGGGTTACACCCATACCGTTGGCATCGGTGGTCGTCACACCCACCATAGGGAGATAATAGTCAGCCTTCTTCGTGGCAGGATAGATGGTACCCATACCCGAATAGTTTGCCATGCCCGTGACTTCTATCGTTGCCTCAATGGGTGTTTGCAGGATATTGGCGTTCATCACCTCCTTGGCAGCGTCCCACGCCTCCTCATCGCTTGTCAAGTCGGAGCCGAGGTAATAACCCACGTTGGTAGGCTGGTTGTAGCCGATGTTCTCATTGAGCGCACTCATCCAATAGGTGTGGTCGGTCATCAGCCAAGGGAAGCGGTGTGTGGTGGGATACCACGTGGAGAAGATCTTGAGGTCTTGCAAGCGGGTGGCATCGGGAAGGATGACCTCCTCGCGCCAGTCGCCGAGGATGTCGCCATACCATGAGGGGTTCGACTTGGTGCCGTTGATGAATGTCTCGCTATAACGATACATGGTGAACGTGCGCCCATTGGCGGGGCTGTGGATGATATTCTCGTTGATGAGCTGGCGAGAGAGCGTGCCGTCAAACCAAATCGCCATGTTGCATGAGGCGGGCTTATAGCCTAAGTCGGTGGCACCGTCTTGCGAGAAGGCATTGCTGCCATAATACCAAAACTCACACCCCGGGGAATTGGGGTCGATGTCTGCCACCAAGCAACGCCCCATGTCGTTGTCGCTATCAGCGTCTTTCTTCCAAATCACCGCCCCCGTCTTGGCATCATGGAGGGCAACCATCGTCTTGCCACTCTCCAAGCAATGGTACATCTGCAACCCGTCGCGGGCAGGCAGGAACTTACCCACGTGGTTGGCATCGCCATGACCGAGTTTAGTGGTCCATAGCCCTACCCCATCGTTGTCTACTGCCATCGACCCATACATCACCTCGTCGAGGCCGTCGCCATCGAGGTCTGCCACATTCAGCGAGTGGTTGCCTTGCCCAGCGTATGTGCTATAGGCATTGCCATCCTTGCCATTTCGATTGTCGTTGGTATCGAAACGCCAACGCTTGGTGAGCCTTCCGTTTCGGTAATCCCACGCCTCGATGACAGAGTGGGCATAGACGCCGCGTCCCAATATCACCGATGGCAGTCCCGTATTGTCGAAGCAGCCTACACCTATGCGGAATGAGCAGGCACGTTTCCAGTAACCGTCGCCCCACGACTCGCTCGTTTCGCGGTCGATGAAGTTGTCACGAGCCAACTCGCGCCCCGTCTTTCCGTCGATGATGGAGATGAACTCTGGACCCGCAGAGTTGTAATGGTCTACGTATCCCTCATGCGAAGTGCCGAGGTTGCCCCACGTGCGATAGTCTATCTTGCCGTCGCCATTGGTGTCGCCAATCGCCGTGCCGTCGCCAAACACCGTACCCTCGCAGGTGCGTATCGCCATCTCGGCGCAGCCGTCGCCATTGAAGTCGGCAATGGCAAAAGCCGTGCTATTTCCCAAAAAGATGCCTGGGCCTCCCTTGATGCGCCAGAGGAATGTGCCGTCGAGCTTGTAGGCATCCCAGATGACGGCATAGAGGCAGTCTTGCTGCGAATAGCTTGCCCCCGACCCGTCGCTGATGATATTTCCATCGGCATCCTTCACGCTCTGTAGGCGTTTCACCACAATCTCATATTCGCCATCGCCATCGAGGTCGCCCACGCTCACGTCGTTGGCGGTATAGACAATCTTGTCGGTATTGGCATACACATCCTGGGTGTCGCGCAGCGGGATGGAGATATAGGGAAGCCCATTGCTCACTTGTGCCTGTGGCAGGGTGTACGTCCCGATGGTCTCATTGCTGCCAGCGTAAGTCAGTCGATAGGTGTTGTCAGAGGATTTACTTTCTTTGGTGTCTTGGTAGTTCGTAGCCGTGATATTGCTGGCAATCAACGAGTCTGTTCCCGTCCCGATGGTGCGGTAGAGGTCAAACGCCGTGTCGCCATTGTCAGTCGGCAACATGCGCCAAGTTACAAGCACCTTGCCCGTGTGTTGCTGATAGTCACCCAAGGAGGCGTTCTTCGTGCCGTTGATGGAAGCCCAGAGGGCACGGTTCTGTAGATTGTTAGTTTGCGCCGTTGCCAAAGAGACGACGCCAAGACATACTAACATCATGAAGGATTTCATGTTCATAGAAAATGATTGTTTTTGCAGATGTTTTAAAAAGCAATTGGAATAATAACCTATACGAATATGGTTGAAGGGAAATCCTAAATTAGAGAATAAAAGATTTGATAGGGATGTATCATTCTCTCATTCTCTAATTCGGGATCATATCTTTCGCCTATTGGTTCAGGACGAGGTTGGTCAATGTCACGATGTCGGTGATGTTGACACTGCCATCGCCATTGAGGTCTGCCTCAAACTTGAAGACATTGCCCTCATTGCCAAGGATGTAATTGGAGAGGATCACCACGTCGGTGATGTTGACATAGCCGTCGTGGTTGAGGTCGCCGATGAGTACACTGACGGGCAGATAGGCAGCAACCTGGCAGAGCGTGGTGTTCTGGTACAATTCGTAACTCCATGTGCCATCGCTGTTGGCATGGGTGAAGCCTTCATCCATCGCCGCGTTGCCTCCACGGCTGAGGTTTATCTTGTGATAGACGAGCGTGTTTGCATCACCCCATTTTTCGGCAGAGATGGTGGTGTTGCCATTCACGTAGTTATGCCCGATGCCAAAGTCTTGCACGAGATGGAACACGGCATTGTTGGTGCGGTGGAAATACAACACCTCGTCATCATCCAAATAGCCGCTGTCCTTGCCACTCGACACCATCACGTAACTTTCGCCGTAAGTGGCATTGGTCTTGCTCCAGTATGCCCAACGCGAGTTAAACGGCTCGCTGCTGAACGAACCACCCAACACCGTGGCGGCATCCGCAGCCCTGATGGTGCTGTAGTCAGGACTCTCATAGAGCTTGTAATAAGGCTTTTCTACGGTGAACGTTGCCGAGGCGGACGAATACGACGACCCTTCGATGCTGGCGGTCACCGTCAACGTACCTGGCTCGGTGAAGGTGTAGGTTGACAAGTCAACGGCGGCAGATTTCACCACGATGTTGTCGAGCTTGAACGTGGAATAATATCGCCCTGCCACGAGATAGAAGCCATCCCATTCGGTGCTGGTGCCAGTAGGCAAGTTGAATGTGCCACTGCTACCATTGGAGATAGCCCATGCTACGGTACGTGCCGACTGGTCAACATTGAGTGTCACGTGATACCACGTCTCTGATGCAAGGTTCGTCGTGGTAGATGTGCCGTTGACGGTGAAGGATGTGGAGTTTTTCGCTGTCGTGAGGTCGAAGAGCATGTTGGCATTGCCGTTGATGGCGGCGTAGTTGTCCCAGTTGTTGGATGGGTTGGTGCCGTTTTTGCTCATGACGCAGAACTCGATGCCATCGGTATTTCCTGACTTGAGAGCCAAGTCAAACTCAATACTGTATTGGTCGTAGGCAGAAACGTCCACGTTTGTCATACGCTGGTAAGCATACCGGGTGTTGGTGTTTCCTGTATTGACATAGAAATATTTGCCATACGTGGCATCACCCGTGCCTAAACTGATATTGGCACCATAGGAAGTCCATCCACTAATGGCGGTCTCGTTCTCATAATTCTGGCTATAGAGAGTCTCGCCGCTCCCACTTCCTATGCTCTTGGTAGTGCCGTCAAGGGAGGTGAACGTACCCGAGAGGGTTGGGGTCGCACCATTGACATCGTTTGTTTTCACGCCCACCACAGGCAGGTAATAGTCAGCCTTCGTCGTGGCGGGATAGATAGTACCCATACCCGCATAGTTAGCCATCCTCACAATCTCGATGATTGGCTCATCAATGGAAGGAAGACCAGACACTTGCAAATAGAGTTTGCCGTCTTGGTGAACCAACGACAGATATTCTTGACTCATGCCCGAACACTCCATCACCACCTTCGAGAGGTCGCCATTCAGTGTCTCTACCGTTCCAAGGGGATAGAGACCGTTAGATAACGACCCTCCGATGCGAAGCTGGAAGATGGGAGCGAGATAGTCAGGACCATAGTTTTCCCACGTCTCATCGCCTACCTTATCGGTGTCCAAGGTCAATGTCGTGGCATTGAGCCAGTCGTGTTCCGTCTCTCCGCCGCCGTTGACATCAAGCACCACACGCGAGCCATAACCCATTGTCAACGTGCCGATGTTCACCGTGGAGAGGTTTCCACTTGCCGCACCGCCCACGTTCAACGTGGAGGCATATTCCATCGTGATGCTGTTGGAGAAAGTACCACCAGTGCTGTTCAGTGTGGTAAACCGTTTGAGTGACACAGGGCTGGCACTCATCGTGCCGTTGAAGTTCACCGTGCCGCCCCAGATATCGGTGTTGCCCGTATGGTTGAGTGTCTTCTTGGGAAGGTTGAGGATGCCGTCGCCTTGCTTGACGAGCCGCATGTCACCTTGGAAAGTGAAGTCGCTGCCACTGTATGTCAGGTTATGGGTATAGGAGGTGGTTGTAATGTTGCTATTGTTGTCGTTGCCCTGTACCCATTTCGGCGTATTGACCGTCAACACAGCTGGCGACACCTTGCCCTCGAATGTCAGGGTTGCATTCTCCTGTGGGCAGAAAAGAAGGTGATGGCTGTTATAGGCGGTGGTGACGGTGGCACCCTTTGCCAGTTCCGTCCGTCCGTTGTTGATCAATGGTGGCGGCGCAACGGTGTACCCTTCCATCTCGCCAAGGAAATAGCTGAGATGAGGAGGTTGGTTGTAAGCCATCATCTGCCACACCATCGCTTGGCGATACTGATGGTCGTACCATAGGCATGGTAATGAATAGCCAGTACCCATGCCCGATGTGTAGATGCGTACATTGCTACCGCAACGCACGACAATCTCCTCACGCCAGTCACCGATGAGGTCGCCTTGGAAACAGGGGTTGTTCTTGGAGTCGTTGTTCATGTTACAGCCTGATGACGTGAACAACCTACCCGTGCCAGGCTTTTCAATCTTTGCCTCTCGTGCCGTACCTGGCGAATTCAATATTTCCGAGCAGAGGTCGCCATCCCAATAGATACGGAAATTCAAGTCACCCCAAGCAATCAGGTTGTCGCCACTCAAGCTTGAGACCTCCTGGTCTGTCACACTATTGTACATTCCCGATGACACCGACCGCCCCAATGACCCAGGATAAGTGTTTAGGAAGTTTGCCATGATGCCACGGCCATCGTCACTACTTCCCGTTACCCTCACATAAAGCTCGCTTGTCGTGGCATTACGATAGTTCATGGCGGGCTTATCCTCGTTGCAGCCGAAGAACTCCAATCCCTTGCGGTAAGGGTCAAAGTCGCCGACATGCTGGGCATCTCCATGCCCCAATCCCGTGGTGGAGAGCCCTTTGCCGTTGTCGTCAATGACCATTGAGCCATAGACAATCTCATCGCGCCCATCCTCATCCACGTCGGCAATGACGAAGTTATGATAACCCTGCCCATACCATGCGCTCGACGATGAGTTGCAATTCCATGTCCAACGGGTACTCCATTGATGAGTACTCTTGTTCAAATCCATCGCTATCATCTTTTCCCGTGTGTAGATGCCACGGGCAAGGAACAGGCTGGGGGTGCGACCATCCAAATAAGGTGCGCCGAGGAAATGCTTGGTGCTACGGTGACCATAGTTATCACCCCATGCCGATTTAAGGTCTGTCTCTCCCGACTCCAACCGTGGCAACGGATAGGTGGTCACTTGGTATTTGGCACCCGTCTGTCCGTTCATATATACAAGATATTCGGGACCGTCTTTCGTCCATGCGTATTGCGCATTGCTATGACTCGTCATCGAACTGCGGTAGTTGGCTCCCGCCGTGCCTACGGTGAATAACTTGGTCCTGCCATTACTACCATAGACCACCATGTCATCGGCACCACGCAACACCACCTCTGCCTTGCCGTCCTCATCCCAGTCGAAGGCAATGACATTGACTTCCGTGGAATTAAGGCTAACCATGTTAGGACCGCAGTCAATACGCCACATCAACGTGGCAGCACCCGTCTGCCAATTGATGTCGTAAGCGTCAAAGACAACAA
The DNA here is from genome assembly GCA_017548525.1 of Prevotella sp. Classification (GTDB taxonomy): domain Bacteria; phylum Bacteroidota; class Bacteroidia; order Bacteroidales; family Bacteroidaceae; genus Prevotella. The sequence goes on along the minus strand of JAFYZV010000042.1, from coordinate 19,898 downwards.
ACTCCTGGGAGTTCGTGGCATACATGTCCTTAGACGTGCCGTCCCAGCTCGTGGAGGCATCATAGTCATTGAGACGCTTGATGATCATCTCCAACTCGCCATCACCGTCGAGGTCAGCAAACTCGGCATCGTTGGGTGAATAATGACCCGTCACGTCATTGCCGTTGCGGTCATATACCGTTGCCAAAGGCACGTCGATGTAACCTGTGGCGCAGCGTATATTCAACTTATACACATATTCCGTCCAAGCGGTCACGGCTGCACACTTCGTCTGCTCCACGCCACGCACCACGGCAGCAACTTGGTATTGAGTCGAGGTGGTTGCATTGCTGTCGTCATAACTGGTGGTGGTCAGGTTAGAGGCAATCTTGGTGCCGTTCTTGTAAAGGTTGTAGGTCACGTCGTAATACTCCGTTCCCAAACGCCGCCAACTCACAAAATTGGTTGTACTACCTGAAGTTGAACCCGTAGGCACAACCACCAAGCCACGCCCCAATGCGTCTGCATGACGTTGTGCAAATGCACAACTTGCAAACATGACAAGCATGATTGCCAGAATCTGTAATCGTTTCATTTTTTGTTTGTTAGTTAGATTGCTGCAAAGTTACGAAAAAACTTGACATTTTGCAACAATCCATTGACAAAATAAGCCAATTAGCAAAGCAAAGTTTTTATACACATAACTTGTAAGGAAACTATTGCGGTTTATATGACTTAAACATAGCAATCTGCTTATCAAATGTTTCTATGATGTCCAACAATTGTGGGTGTGTTCGCTTTACGATAATGGAGATATAGTTTTCCTCTCCTTCGTCTCTGATCATTTCGGTGCGAGCATAATATTCTTCTTGAAATTGATAAGAATTAAACCAATGGGAAAAGAGACGTGAACGCATTGCTTGCTGATTATTTGCATTATCACAAATATATAGTAGTATATTTGGGTTATCACGGAAAAACTCTTCTATAATGATAATAATATTCAACCTTACCTTCTTGTCATTTGGCGATGTCTTATCAAATTCACATGATAGGGAGCGTGGTCATTAATACGGTTTAAGTCAAGTGGTTTCATAGATTTAAGGTTAATAAGGCGTAATTTGTTCACATATAAGCGTTATTCCTCTTTTTCATTTGCTAATTTGGCATCTATTCTGGCTTGCCATTCGCGTTTGCGCTGTTTTGCGGCACGGAACTTTTGCACAAATCTCTCATGTAAAGCCCAATCTTCTGGGGTAAATGTTGTTGTTTCCATATTTTTTCTATTTTAGTATTGATTATGCAAAGTTACGAAAAAACTTGACTTTTTTCAACAATCCAACGACAAATTCTAACATTTAGCAAGGCAATGCCGACAATCTGGCATTTTTCTCTATCATCGTTATCTCTCGTTAAACACGAAGTCCAACCCCTGCCGCTTATAATAAGGGAAGCGGGTGTCACTGGAAATGAGGGGCATCTTCAAGGTCATGGCATGGGAGATGATGACATGGTCTGAAGGGTCTTTATGGTTCATGGTGGTATTGATGCGAAGGCGAGAATAAGTCCACATCACCTCCTTTTGAATCGGCAGGATTTCCACGTAATAAAGGTCCTCTATATCTCGGACCATGTCTTCGGCAGACCTCCATCGTTTGTTTCCCCATCCCTTTGCGTTGTATGCGACAATTAGTTCTCGCACAGATTCGGCACTGATACACCAAATAGCATCTGGCTCACTAAGCATAGAAACTACATCTGTACTGAGCATGTCTTTGTCAGTAGTCAAGTAGATGTATATATTCGTATCAAGCATGTATCTCATAGCAATAGCATTGGATCTTTTACCCATGTCTCTCCCCGATGTGCAATAGCAGCCTTCATACTTCTGTTCTGTGGCACGATGGCAGCATTAATCGCCTTTCTCTCTTCCATCGTGAGCTTCCTGGTTTTCCTTTTCCTTGCCATAACTTCCTCGTTTGTTCCCTTGTCAATTGTCATATCACTTCTGTTTTTCATATTGTTAGAACTAAAATCATGGGCAAAGATAGCAATAATAATGGTACAATCCAAATTTCACGGGATGAAATGTGTGAACTGAGTTACTAGAGCAGTGCTTGGAGCTGTCAGATGTGTGCTCTGACACTTCAGAGCAGTGCTTAGGATGACGCAAGCAATGCATACAATAATATCAAAAACGAGGGGTGCTGCATGTATCAGCACCCCTCGACCTTTTTAGAATGGTTGTCGATTACCAATCAATCTTACCCCATGCGCCTTCATCTTCATCGTCGAAGAATCCACGCTTGGCGGGGTCGTCATAGCCGTGGCCGCCACCACCCGACTCGCCGGTACCCGTTGACTGCTCGGAACCTTCCATGAGGTGGCTCCTCAATGTAGAGGCGTGGATTTTCAAGAGGGGTTTCTTATATTCCTTTTTCATCTTCTATGTTGTTTAATTCTGTTTATCATTTAACAACAACTTTCTTTCCGTTGATGATGTAAATGCCCTTCGAGAGGTTGTTCACACGCACACCGTTGAGGTTATAAACAGCGTCGCTGCCATGCGTAGCCTCCACCTCGGAGATGCCGTCAACAAATCCACCATCTTCGCTCACAACCTGGTCGTTAATTGCCTGTACGTCGAAACGGATGTCAACGGGGTTGTAGGATGGACTGAAGCGGATGGGAGAGAATTGAGCACTTCCAATGCCGTTTGCCTCAGGATCTGTTTGAGTGTTCGATGATGACATGTTGATGGGCTTACCCACGGTGTTCACCTTGTACTCTTCCCATGTCAATGTCATGTAAGCACTACGGTTGTGGTGATTCAAGTCAGCGGTGTTGATGCGGTAGAACTTAGCGCACTCCGGACCGATACGATAGTAATAGATACCTTCGTGATTGTTACCTGCTTCGTTGTTGCCTGGTCCAGGAACGTATGGATCGGACATCTCCTTGGTTTGGATGTCGTCCTGGTAAACCAGCTTGCGGCAGATGAACTCATTGTTGTAACCAAAGTTAATCATCGACTGGTTATTATAGTCCATGCCAAGCACCTTACCGTAGGTGACGGGACGGAGCAGGTTGGCACCTTCCCTGTTCACAGAACCATTAGCGACAGCTGGCTCATCATTACCCCAGACACCTCCACCAGTTGAACCTGGTTTCTTGAGGTTATAGTTGGTCTCACTCATGTTCTCTGCCATGGCGATGAAGTACAGCGGCAGGTAATAATAATTGTGAGAGTTGTTATACTGATTGCCGTTAGATGTACTATCCTTAGCCTCTGCCACATGGAACACCTCTTCCAAGTAATGAACGGTCTCGCCATCAACAGTCTTCGTACGTTCCACCCATTCTGACCAAGCAGTGTTGCCACGGTTATACCAAGCAGGCTCCAGTCCGACAGGATTGCTTGCCAACGCACTCATGCGAGGCTCGGTGTAAAGCATCACACCCTCGTTCTTCGGGATGTTGCCCTCTATCTCCGACAATAAGACGGATTGTGCTGGGTGGATTACATTCCCAGACGCATCCTTTACTTCTGTTGGGAAGAACTCAGACACCTTGTAGGCCTTCAGCTGCACCTCAGTACCTGCATCGGGGGTGGTGCTACCAACTTGGTAGACATTCTTCTTGGTGTAAGTACCTTTTGATGCCAATGCATACGTTCCTTCGTGTGCATTAGAAGCTTTAGTATAGATACCACTCTTGGTCTGTTGAGCCAATGTCTGGTTGGTCTTCGTCATGTCTATGTCCTTCGGGTAAGAATAGGTCACACCGTCGAAGTCACTCAAGATATTGCGCGGCTCGTTGGTGATGGCCATCCAGTAGACATGAACGTCATTGTTGAACATCAGGTAGATGTGGTCTTGCAACTCTGGGTCGTATGGGTCGAGCTCAACGATGTAAACCTTCGCCTCTTCGTTATCTAAATTCAAGACAGAATACCCATTATGAACGGTGGGATCGGCAATATCATAAGACCATTTGATGTCGTTGACATCAAGATTTTCATTTAACATGCTGGCACCACCAATATGGAATTGTGAGTTAGGATTATCATTAGGAATTGTTATACCCATTTTGTCCCTATCCAATGTTCTGCCACCTTTGGCCTTGATGACGAATCTCACCTTGTTGTTACGATAGTCCTTAGATATACCACTTGCATTCTCAGTTTGTACAGGATACTGTATATCTACATTGTGTTGGTTGTCAACACTCAGCAACTTCGTGTAACCCTCATTGACGTTGTACTTTGCCGTGTTGATGTGGTTGTGCTCGCCGCCGATGTAGTTGTCATATGAACGTGTGCCGGGGTTCTCATCTGTACCTTGCAACTCGGTCTTCAGCTTATCGTTCTTGTTTTGCGTCAAACCGAATCCCGGTAACTGCACGAAGATAGGACCACCCTCGAAGTAGATGGATTTTCCATCCTTAGCAATGTTGAAGCGCTGGAACTTCTGCTCCCAATAGTCCAAACCAGAGAGATTGAGCATGATGCCCTTGAACTCCGGCACATATTTGCCATTGGCATAAATATCCTTGAACCAACGCTGGCGGCTTGAACCGTTGAGGTCCTTATCGTCCCAGTCGGCATTCATGCCACCATTGTATTGGTAATAATTTTTCTTGACATTATAATGCCTATTATAAGTTTGTACTGATTGGTCTTTAGGGTCACGCTCATCCCAACGTTCACGCCAATAAGTACCGCCATTATCGGTAGCATCGGCAACATAGTCGGTCATGTCAATATTTTCAAAATCCCACGTAAAAGGATAGGTCATGCCAGCCAGTTCTGCTTGCTTGTCATTGTATAATGTCTGTCTTGACAACACCTCCACCTTAATAGGCGTACATGTTAAATGCGTTTGTGGGTCTTGAGCGAACAAATACATGGTACCCGGCTTATTACCGTAAATCATCAACGAGTCATTGCGCCAGTAGTTACCCAAACCATGTGACCAGAAGATCAAGGCTTTTTGGTCGGTTGAAGAACCCGTTACAGGATAAACAGGAGTGCCGGGCTTTTCAGAGCTCTCTGACAAATAATAGTTTGGCACACCCTCTCCTGGGAAGTACTTCGCGCGATTCATGATGATCTGGCCATTATTCATAGAATAGACATATTTATAAGAATAGGCGGCAGAGTACTCATTGTTTCCATTGGAATTGCCATAGATACCTGGCATATACACATAGTCGCCCTCGACGATCTTGATGGTCTTTATGGCACCATCGTCTACATGCTTTCCGCTCTCCACCTTGTCGTTTAACTCCCAGTGGAACATTGTGGCAACATCAGCATCGCCCACCACACGTAACGTATAATCAGCAGTAGCTTCGTTATACATGTCAGACGTCAAGTGCAATGTCACGGTGCAAGATGGGTCTGGCAGAGAGGCAGCACCTGCTACGCCAAAGATTTCAGGATTAACACCACGAAGCCATGTCACAGACTTAATCTGGTAGACTTTTGACATATTAGGAGTACCGTCAGCATTATAATTGTTAGCATCATCTACATTAATCCAGATGGTGTCATTGGCAGTCACGGTATAGAGGTATTTTGCAATGTCAGCTTGCGTGGTCTTGCCAGTTTCATAAACAACGCCATTGTTTGCAACGCTAAGTACATCATTACACTCGTAAGTCAACCAAATCTTATTGACATCCTCTAATCTCAAGTCTGGGATGTTGACGTATGGAGAGATGGAATTTCCCTCGTTCACCGTGTTCTCGTCAGGCACAAAGTGCAATTGCAAATCACCCGGCTCTACCAAGATCTCAGTATAAGAATACGTACCACAACCATCCACGAATGCGTAAATCCTGAGTGGATCTTGGCTTGGGCTGTTAGGTGTAACTTGATAACGTGTTTGGTTATTATTGCCATTACCATTTACCTTGTTGGTACTTCTCACCATTTCCGGTTTGTCAACCATATAGTTGACCTTGGTGAAATATTCATCGCTCTCATTGAATCTCCAACTCTGAGGGATACAATCTGTCCTACTGGGTCTCCATCCTCCTGTATTATCCACTACATAATAATGGTTGGGATATGGGGATCCAGGAATTGGGAGAATGCCATATTCTGCCAAATCATTATCGCTGACTGTTGACTTAAGAGCAAGTGCAGTCACAAGGATATTGTTTCCATAGCCAGCCGTAATGTCAAGTCCCTTGTTCTGCACATATTGCTGACCTAAATAACTACCACGTCCATTATTACCATATCCGTATGTATTCAATACACCGTTTTGGTCAGTCTTACCAGCCGTTACCCAGATGATCTTAGGCTCATTTGCAGCGTTACCCTGAACGATCAAGGTGTAACTTTGAGATGCCTCGTTGTAGTAGAAATAGTCTACGCCTTCCCACGTAATCTTTGAAGGCTGGATTCTTGCTGTAATCACTGAGACACCAATACCTTTAATCGTTATCACGCCATTTGCGTCGATGGTTGCCACATTCGTGTTGGAAGATACATACGTAACCGCAAAATCTGATGCCTGAGAATCAAGAGTTTTAACCAAAGTGGGACTGTCGGTCAATGTGCCGGTAGTGGTTTGGGTGGTGTATTCATCCACTTCTACACCATCTTTTATCCACTGCAATGTTGCGAAATGCTCCTTCACCGTGATATCCGTGAAATCACTGGTGGGATAATACAAGTCGTTGCCCAAGAACTCAATCTGCAACGTAGCTATACCCGTGTGGTTTGCATGGAGTTTTTGGCTGAGGTATTCATCTCCTCCACTTCCGGTAGAAATCGATTTGTTTAACAGACTTACCACGTCAGAAGCGGGATCGTAAGTTAATTCGGGATCCGAAACGATGGTAATATTAAAATCACTTGTTGTATAACCTTGGCGAGTGATGGTGTTATCATTAATATCCCTTAATGTCACCGGCATGTTCCAATCGCCAGAATCCAAAAACTTCGAGTTCCAACCTGAATCACTTCCCCTATGGCCAATCTGTACATGGCCCTTGTCGATGGTCACCAACGTGTTGATGGTGAAGGGTGCAAATCCACCGTTGCCAAGATACGTCAAGCTGAGCGTCGTCGTTCCTGGCTTCTTGTTTTGGATGTTATTAATATAAAATTTAGAATTACTTAATGAGTAAGATATACTACCAACATCGATTACCTCAGGATTGGTCGATGTAAAGGTGAAATATTGATTGAGTGTTTCGACAGATAAGGTACCTCCACATAAATCAGCTATTGTTAAACCTGTTACATCCGTTAATAGTTGGAAACGTAGTGATGATGTAGTATTGTATCCATCCGTGAAAGGAATGGTGACTTCACCACTATTGACTGCGGTTTTATACGATGAATTGTTACCATTTACATTTACAACATCATAATAATTAGCTTTCGGATTGACCTCGGTCTTGGTCACCTCGATCTTGGTAATAAGCATTTTGGTATTATTAGCTCCTACCACAAAAGTAATATCTGTTGGCGATGTATATGTATTAGGAACTGTGAAAACATGTGTGGTTCCATCCTTTGTAATAGTACCGGCATCTGTTGTTAAGGTATTGTTACCATCAGTATAAAACTTAACAACATTACCATACATCAAGTGTGGAACGGTTATCTCTAAAGTTCTTGCAGCTATACCAGGTGTCCCCGTGGTGTATAAAATGTTTCTATCCCATCTGCCACAAGCAAACTTTAAACCTTTGGTTTCTTCAATAATACTGGAATAACCATTGGTTGTACCACCACTACCATAACCACCATTAACTAATTCACCTTCTTGCGATGTACAATAGCTTTGAAAGGTAAAACTTCCATCGTTGTTATTTGCCCATCCACCAGACAAATTGGTCGTGGTCCAATTGGAAAAGTCCCACGTGTAAGGGTAATTGATTTCTGTCATACCCCACGCACTGCCCCATCCGAGGACCAGCAGTGTCAAGAAAGAAATTAAATGTTTCATTCTCATTTTGTTTGATTTTTTTAAATTTGTTATATATAAAGTTTGATCACTATCAAAGTGTGTAGTTTGTTTGCTGTGTGGTTTGTATTTTCATTGTTGGCCTATTTAGGCACAATCCAGAATGTGGGGCAAAATTATAACATATTGTTAACACTGCAAAACATTTATAATATATATTAACTTTTTTTATCCATTTAGTAACTACTTTGCTCCCTCTGCATGTAGCATCCAGAACCGCGATGCTTCATCATAAAAAAGGTTTGCAGCGACCGCCGCGAACATTTTCGGCGGTCGCTACCAACATTTTCGGCGGTCGCCGAAAATGTTTTCCCCGCCCGCTGCAAACCGACGAGGTACTGCCTTCACCCCGCGAAGGTACGACTTTTCACCCTATTTACCCGTACCTTTCTCCCTTCCCGCACCTCCCTTTCTCCAATGAAAACAAGATTTGAAGCGTACTCATGCCTGTGGGGTGCTGAGCAATAGAATGCCGCTTTCGCGGGAACGACGATGGGGGTACCGCCCATGCGATACCCCCATCGTGTGAATAGAGTGTTGTGAATATGCTGTTTAATAATCGTCGTCTTCCCAGACGCCTCCCCAGCTGTCGTCGAAGAATCCACGCTTGGCGGGGTCGTCGTAGCCGTGTCCGCCACCACCCGACTCGCCCGTACCCGTTGACTGCTCGGTACCTTCCATGAGATAGCCTCTCAACGTGGTGGCATGGATTTTCACGAGGGGTTTCTTATATTCCTTTTTCATACTTTGTTTTCTACAAATTAATCATTGATTATTTAACGACAACTTTCTTACCATCGATGACATAGATACCCTTTGAGACGTTGTTCACGCGAACACCATTCAGGTTGTACACGGCATTGTTTCCCGTAGAAACACTCTCAACCTCATTGATGCCGTCAACGAATCCACCGTCTTCGCTCACCACTTGGTCATTTGTACTGCTTACACGGAAGAGAATCTCAACTGGGTTGGATGTTGGGCTAAACCTGATGGGTGACTTCCCGCTGAATCCAGGATCGTTTGAACCACCCGAAGTAGGATCGCTGTTCTCAATGTTGATGGGCTTACCCACGGTGTTCACCTTATACTCATCCCAAGTCAGGGTCATGTAAGCACTACGGTTGTGGTGGTTGAGGGCTGCCGTGTTGATGCGGTAGAACTTCGCCTCTGCCGGACCGATACGATAGTAATACATGTCCTCGTGGGCATTGGAGCCAGAGCCTGACACGTAGAGGTCATTCGGATCCATCTCCTTGGTCTGAGTACCATTTTGGTAGATGAGGTGACGGCAGATGAACTCATTGTTGTAACCGAAGTTAATCAGCTGCTGACCGCCGTAGTCCATGTCAAGCGTCTTGCCGTAGGTTACAGGACGGAGCAGGTTGGCACCTTCTCTGTTCACAGAACCATTAGCGACAGCTGGCTCATCATCACCCCAGACGCCTCCACCAGTTGAACCTGGTTTCTTGAGCTCATAGTTAGCCGAACTCATGTTCTCTGCCATGGCGATGAAGTATAGTGGGAATGTATAATAGGTATGAGAGTTATTATACATGTTGCCATTGCCCGTAGAGTCGGTTGCTAAAGCTACATGGAAGATTTCTTTCTGAATCTCCTCACCATCCTCTACTACTGTCACATATTCTGACCATGCGGTGTTGCCACGGTCATACCATTCAGCGGTCAAGCCAGGAACGTGTCCACCATTGGCTGTCAATGCGCTCATGCGCGGCTCGGTGTAGAGCATCACGCCCTCGTTCTTAGGCAAGTTACCCTCAACCTCTGTCAAGGTGACGGATTGTGCTGGATGTGTCCCGTCAGCAACTGGATAGAATTGGTCAACCCTGTAAGCCTTCAACTGTACCTTAGTACCCTTACCAGGCTCGTCGCTACCCACTTGGTAAACGTTCTTCTTGGTGTACGTACCCTCGGAAGCCAGCTTGTAGTTTCCGCTTGCGTCAGCCTTCGTATAGATACCCTCCTGTGACTGCATACCGAGCGTCAGATTGGTCTTGCTCATATCGATGTCCTTCGGGTAAGAATAGGTTACGCCGTCGAAGTCGCTCAAGATATTGCGCGGCTCGTTGGTGATGGCCATCCAGTAGACGTAAACGTCGTTGTTGAACATCAGGTAGATGTGGTCTTGCAACTCTGGGTCGTATGGGTCAAGCTCGACGATGTAAACCTTCGGCTCATCATTATCCAAGTTATAATAGGAGTAACCATTGTGCACACCTTGTGTCCAGTTGATATCGTTGATAGTAAGATCCTCGATAATCATGCTGGCACCACCGATGTGGAATTGTGAGCTTTGGTTCAGGTTAGGTGTATCATTGTCAGACTGGACAGATCTACCACCCTTAGCCTTGATGACGAATCTCACCTTGTTGTTTTGGTATTTCTCCTGTACAGGATAGGACACGTTCACGTTGGCTTGATTTGTAACGCTCAACATCTGCGTGTAACCCTCATTCACGTTGTATTTCGCCGTGTTGATGTGGTTGTGCTCACCGCCGATGTAGTTGTCGTATGAACGTGTGCCTGGGTTCTCTTGTGTACCTTGCAACTCTGTCTTGAGCTTTCCGTTCTTGTTTTGCGTCAAACCGAATCCTGGCAACTGCAAGAAGATAGGACCACCCTCGAAGTAGAGGTATCTACCCTGCCTGTCAATGTTGAATCGCTGGTACTTCTGCTCCCAGTAATCCAAACCAGAGAGGTTGAGCATAATGCCCTTAAACTCAGGTGCATATTCTACAGTCTCGCCATCGCCTGTATAGATGTCCTTAAACCAACGCTGGCGACCTGTGCCGTTGTTGTCCTTGTCATCCCAGTCGGCGTTCATACCGCCATTATATTGGTAGTAGGGCTTTTCTACTGGGTAGTTCCTGTTGTAGCCCTTCGGTTGCTGCTTATCTGCTTCCTCAGTGTATTCAACGAACTTCTTCTGCCAATAAGTACCACTGTTGCTTTCGACATCGGCAACATACTTAGTCATATCCATATTCTCAAAATCCCATGTGAACGGATAAGTCATGCCTGCAAGTTCGGTTTGCTTAGCCTGATTCAGAGGAGCTTTGGGAACCACCGTCAACTTAATAGGCGTACATGACTTGTGCGTCTGTGGGTCTTGTGCATAAAGATACATCACACCAGCCTTGTTACCGTAAATCATCAGAGAGTCATAGCGCCAATAGTTACCAAGACCGTGAGACCATGTAATGATGGCAGACTGACTATTTTCCAAAGTTTCTCCCGACTGTGGGATGGCTGGCTCGCCACCTACGGTGTTGGTGAGGAAGTAGTTAGGCACACCCTCTCCAGGGAAGTACTTGGCGCGGTTCATGGTAATCTGGCCATTCTTGATGGCATACAGATACTTAAAGGTATATGCTTGAGAGTATTCATTGTTACCATTGGAGTTGCCGCAGATACCCGGCATGTAGATGAAGTCACCCTCGACAACCGAGATTTCCTTGATGACACCGTCGTCCACACAACTGTTGCCCTGCTTCTGATGGTTCACTACCCAGTGGAACATAGGCTTGTCGCCATCGTTACCCACGACCTGCAATGTAAAGTCGGCTGTTGCCTCCATATACATATCTGATGTCAAGTGCAGCGTGACGGTACACTCGCTGCCAATGCCCCCTGACAAACCGAATATCTCGGGATTGATACCGCGAAGCCATGTGGTAGGCCTGATTTCCAGAATGCCTTGACCTGGGTCGTCGGCATTTTTGTAGATAGTATCATTGGAAGCCACAGTATAAAGGTATTTCGCAATGTCGGCATTGGATGTCTTGCCAGACTCATACACCACGCCGTCATTGTTAACCATCAGTGTATTCGGACAATCGTAAGTCAGCCAGATCTTGTTCACGTCCTCCAACCTCAAGTCAGGACAATTCACGTATGGAGAGATGGAACAGCCTGCGTTCACAGTGCCATAGTCGGGAACAAACCTCAACTGCAGGTTACCAGGATTAATCATGACTTTCGTCGTTGAGAATACGTTGTAACCTTTAATGTATGCATAAATCTTCAAAGAGTCTTGGCTGGCGTATGCGGGAGTAATCCTATACACACTTGTAGGACCTCTCAGATCTTTAGCGAAGTTGGCTCCTGATCCTTCAGTAGTCTTTGAGTCTCTAATCATGTCTGGCCTATCCACCATATACACAATCTTGTTCTGGTAGGGGTCAGTTGGGTCAAACAAATAATTTGATGGGATATCTACATTGGCTCTCCATGTTCCACCTCCCCAATCAGGAGCATTAACCCACCATGAATTGTCGGCATCGTCACGCGCATAATAGTGATGCTTATAGCCAGGAATTGGGAAGATGTGGATAGATGCCAGGTCTGCGTCTGTAATATTCTGATTCAACGCGACGGCACTAAACAGCAAGTCGTTGCCATAACCAGCATAGTTCCCTTGGAAAGGATACTTCGCACCACTCAATTCGCTATCGTTAGTTGCCACTAAGTCAGGTTTTTCATTATGCCAGTTAATCCATCGTTGACCCAAGTAACTACCAGCAGCATTGCCACCATAATTAACCCATTCGTATCTCGATCCAGTAATCCAAACGATATGTGGCTGATTAGGATTATTATCGTATTGCAATATCATGGTATAGTTGGCTGCCTCGTCATTGTAATAATAATAGTTGATTCCGTCAACCGTCTTAAACGAGTTAATGAATTGAGCCTTGATTACTGTCAAACCTCCTGCATGGAAATCCACATACTGAGTAGCAGAGGTACCGGCATTGCTGCTAATCGATGCAATAGCAGGAACGCTCGATGAGTAATTGATCATCGATTTGTATGGGTCTGACAGCGGGTTAACCTCTACGTTATCAATGTACATCTTCAACGTAGGAATGCCATTGTACCCATTGGAATACCACGTCTGCCACTCATCCGTCTCATTGCCGTCTGAGTCAACCCATGCCAACTTCACCATGTGCTGCTTCACCTTCACGTCAAAATAATAGGTGGCTGGTGCATAGGTAGCGTCGCCAGGATATTCAATCTTGATAGTTGCTGTTCCCAACGCATTGGGGGTCATCCATATATCCAAGCGGTCACACCTTCCACCACCAGTAGTGCCATACTGGTGATTTCCCAAGGTAATGATCTTTGAATCGATGGGGTCGCCCATTTCGTCAACAGTCGTAACCGTACAGGGACGACTCGGGTCAAACTCTATTCCCGTGTTGTCCATCAACCTCAAACGGAAGAAGTTACGGAATGCGGGATCGTCGAGGTACACCTCATAAGTATTGGCCTGGCCATTTACTTCGGTAAACTTGCATTCTACATCACCAACAACAGGTCCCACTTGTTTCGGTGTAGCCTCGTAAGTGACGGAGATATACTTGATGTCTTCAAATTGATTGCTGCTCTCATTATTAGTATAAGTAGTGGTCACGCTTGTCGCAGAACCTGTCCAAGTGTAAATACTGCCATTCAAAGTAAAGTTGCTGAAAGAGCCGTGCAATCTACGACCATACATTTCCACCTTTGTGATGACATAATCATAATTGGCATCTGAAGGAGCCTCTATGGTCAACTCATGTGAATTCTTGATTCTCAAGAAGGGGGTATTATCAACATTATTGAAGGTAAAACACTTCGTTTGAACAGCACCACCTATAGCATTGATAGTCAATGTAATAGGTGCTTCTGTCCAAGAACCAGAATTACCACTCGATACTATTGTAGCATTATTAGTGGTATCATACCACGTGGTATTACCACTCGTGGGAGCAGGGGTAGCTCCTGTATAGGCAAAAATTATGTTACCCGTTGTAACAGTGGCAATCGGCTCAAGCTCCCAGCTGTTGATCGTGACGGTATTACCCCAGTAGGATTTAATCACCATCAAGCGAACAATTTGATTATTGGCATTTGCAATAGCCTGAAGGTCAATTGTTGCCACGTTACCACTAACAGTAGCATACTGAGAATTTCCAGGAATGACCTCAACACAATCACCATTGTCAACAAAACGGTTGAACAGAAGTCTCGCATTTGCAACGTTGTCACCTGTGAGAGTCAACGTAGAATACCCTGATAAATCAGCATAGGCACTTGCGGGGACGCTTCCATTACCATAGATGGTATTGCCACTCGCAACTGCCTCACCCAGATGCGTTTCGCAACTCCCCGAGTATGTAACACTCGTTAGCGGAACTGCACTGCTGCTCATGACAAATAGCATGAGCAAGCTCCATAAAGATAACAGTTTTTTCATCTTGTGTTGTTTAAATTGTTAGTATATAAAGTTGAATATTCACACCTCTATCTCCCTTTCTCACAGGGCATATTGTCTTATACCCACTTCACGGGTAAGCAATCGGCTGCAAAGGTATATACTATTTTTATATAAAAATTTATAAAATGTTACATGGATTTTTCGGTTTGTATTTATCCATCGAAATCATATATCCCGCATGGGAAAAACGGGTTTAATGAGACAAATCTCCCTCTATCGAGAATGAGTTTTCTCACACAAATAGGTTAGGAAAAAATAGTAATATTGTCATTGTGTTGATAAAATGTTTGTTAGTTAAATGTGTTAATAAAATCGACCGAGCCCCACTTCACGGGTACGTATCGGACTACAAAGATACGGCTTTTTATAGTATGTGTGAATAATTTTTGTGGTTATTTATCATTCTTTAACTATATGGGGGGGTAAAATCGTCGGTTTTGAATTGGCTATGTAGAAAAAGAGAAGGTATTGCATACTATTCATGGTGTGAATTCAGATGTGTAGATATGAGAGTATGTACCTTGGAGATTGCATGAAAAGCCCCGTATTGATGTCTGACAGTTTTTCGTAGATTTCAGATGAGTACACTTTATCAAAAGCATTTTCCAAACTTACCCCTTTTTCCTCGATGAGTATTTGGATCATCTGCGCTGTCATTTGCTGCTTGATATATTCAAATTCCTCTTTGGTGATATTCATATTTTTGTAAGCTTACTGATGGCCTTCTGTGTTCCAAAATAATATTGGAAAGTGATGCCCTTGATGTATTTTAGGTTTCTTAGGAATTGTTTTCTGGTGATGTCGCCAGCTTCAAATTTCTTAATTTGCAGACCTATGCGGTCATTGGCGATTGGTCCATATACGATGTCATAGTCATGTGCGGCTGTTAGTTGCTTGTTGTTACGATTGAGAAACACGAAATCTGCCCATTCTGGTGAATAGTTCTCAAAGGTAAGAGTTTTCAATTCACCCGATATCATATTTTTTTCGTCAAATAGGAAAGTGTTCATCACGGGCGTTCCTCCTTCAATTAACGCCTTGAATTGTGCCATTCTCCAAGCTTGTTGTAAGTCTTCCGCCAAATAGAATCCTTTTCCGAAATCTTTGTTGGGGCGTGACTTCTCCAAATCTATGTCATTGATGTCCACAGTCGAGCCATGATATAGCTTAATCATAGTTTCCCTCCTTTTCTTTTACAATAGCTTGCCATGCTCTGTACCATGTCACCCAACGGTTGTGTGTGCATTACATCATAGTATTCGTGTGTCACCTTGATAGCATCATGTTGGTGTAAGAATTGGTAAGCTTGTGCTTCAGTCATGTTGAATTGTTTGGCGAAGGCAGCAATGAGTACCACGATATATTCCGTAATGTCTCTTATGTTGTACATCTCGTTAGCATGGTTTTTGTTTAGACAGTGGCAAAGATACGTTTTTTTGTCTGTATATGCAAATGTATCGGGGATTATTTGGCACCCCTCATCCACTTGCCTCCCCTCATACAGAGGATGCCGATGACGACGAAGGGGATGGAAAGGAGCTGCCCCATGTTGAACGGCATGGTCGCCTCAAAGTCCACTTGGATGTCCTTGGTGTACTCGATGAAGAAACGGAAGGTGAAGATGAGCGTCAGGACGAGACCGAAGTAGAAACCAGAGCCGACGGGCTTTGGGGAATTCATAGTTTTTAGTTCATAGTTCATAGTTGCGTTTCTGTTCTTCTTGTAGAAATAGAGCATGACTATGAGGAAGAGGGCGTAGGCTATCGCCTCATAGAGCTGGCCAGGATGGCGCGGCACGTTGTCCACCTGCTCAAAGATGAATGCCCAAGGGAGGTCGGTGGGCTTGCCGATGATCTCGGAGTTCATGAGGTTGCCGAGGCGGATGAAGCAAGCGGTGAAAGGCGTGGCGATGGCGATGTTGTCGAGGACGTGCCAGAGGTTCATCTTGGTATGACGGCAATAGAGCCACAAGGCAATCATGAGACCGAGGGTGCCGCCGTGGGAGGCGAGTCCCGCATATCCCGTGAATCCCCAATGGGTTTCTGCGTTTCCCGTGGGTAACCACATCAACCATTTCGTCCAGCGTTCGGGATTTGTGGCCTCTTGAATGGGGAGGAACATCTCGGTGATGTGGTGCGTGAAATAGTCGGGTTGGTAGAAGAGGCAATGACCGAGCCGTGCACCGATGAGTATGCCGAGGAAGCAATAGAGGAAGAGTGGGTCGAATAGCTCGTCCTTGATTTTCTGGTCTTTGTATAGCCAGCGCACGATGAAATAGCCACCAATGAGTCCGATGAGCCAGCAGAGGGAATACCAGCGCAGGGCTATGGGACCGAGGCGTAGGGCTATTTCCGATGGATTCCAGGAGATAAAAAGTTCATAGTTCATAATTCATAGTTCATAGTTATAGATAGCAATACTATTCGGTACTTTTGACTATCTTCGTTAATATTTTGATTAATTCTCAGTTATCGTTAATAATGGATAAAAACGAGTTTTCATCGATATACTCTGATTCATGTAACAATTCAAGCCAATATTCTGTTTCGCTTGCTTCCTTCAATGCAATGGACATCTTGGCACGGAAATCTGGACGTGATTGACCACGTAATGCTTCCTTGACGTTTGCTCCAATACTTGTACCGCTTCTGAGTACTTGTTTTGACAAGATGAATTCTTTATTATTTGTCGCTTGGGTAAGATATTTGTATAATTTAATAATTCTTAGTGCAAAATCCTTGCTCTTGTCTTTCACGATGCTCTCTTTCATGACAAACTATGAACTATGAATTATGAACTATGAACTAATTAAACGTTGAATCGGAAGTGCATGATGTCACCATCTTGCACGACGTATTCCTTGCCTTCGATGCCCATTTTGCCCGCCTCGCGGACGGCTGCCTCGGAACCATAATGAATGTAGTCATCATATTTGATGACCTCGGCACGGATAAAGCCCTTCTCGAAGTCGGTGTGGATGACTCCCGCACATTGCGGTGCCTTCCATCCTTTTTTATATGTCCATGCTTTCACTTCCATGGGACCAGCGGTGATGAATGTCTGTAGGTTAAGCAGGGAATAGGCTTTTTTGATGAGGCGGTTGACACCACTCTCCTCCAAGCCTAACTCCTCAAGGAACAATTGTTTGTCCTCATAGCTATCGAGTTCGGCAATGTCCTCCTCGGTTTTTGCGGCGATGACCATCGACTCTGCCCCTTCCTCCTGTGCCAACGCCTCAATCTGGCGGGTAAAGTCGTTGCCTTCCTTCGCCTCTGCCTCGCTGACATTGCACACGTAAAGCACGGGCTTGGCGGTGAGAAGGAACAAGTTGCGGGCGGCTTCACGCTCATCTTTGGTGTCAAACTCCACGATACGGGCGTTCTTCCCTTGTTCCAACACCTCCTTATAGGCCTTCAACACCGTCGCTTCCACCTTGGCTTCCTTGTTGCCAGCGGCAGCCGCCTTCTCTGTCTTGGCAAGTCGGCTCTCAATGGTTTCCAAGTCTTTCAGTTGCAGCTCGGTATCGATGATTTCCTTGTCGCGTATGGGGTTGATGGTACCGTCCACATGCGTGATGTTATCATCCTCGAAACAACGCAACACGTGGATGATTGCGTCGGTCTCACGGATGTTGCCTAGGAACTTGTTACCCAATCCCTCACCCTTGGATGCGCCCTTAACGAGTCCCGCAATGTCCACAATCTCACATGTTGCGGGGACGATGCGACCAGGATGCACCAACTCGGCGAGTTTGGTGAGCCGCTCATCGGGCACGGTAATCACGCCCACGTTGGGTTCGATGGTACAAAAAGGGAAGTTTGCCGCCTGTGCCTTGGCACTCGAGAGGCAGTTGAAGAGTGTGGACTTGCCCACGTTGGGCAGTCCCACGATGCCACATTTTAAAGCCATATCTGTATTGATTTTATCATTTTCGGTTGCAAATTTACGAATTATATTCCATTATGCCATTATTTGTATATGGCAAATGGTTGTTTATAAATTATTGGAAGAGGTCATCAAGCGTTACCTCGCTGCTTACGATGCCCGCATGTTTGTTGCGGGCGATGCCGTAGGTGGTGATGAAGGTGAGGATGATGGAACGTTTTTTCCCTGTATATTCCATCAATTGTCCTATCTTGTTGCGAAGGTTCATTTCGTATGCGTTATCGATGGTAAAGGGCTGTATGCTGAATTTCATCTCACAGAGGTTCATCGATTGGTCGGCTCTGTCGATGATGAGGTCTACTTGAGAGCCTCCTTTGGAAGACAGAAATCGCCAAGCGTATTCAGCAGTCTGTATGCCCGAAATACCAAGCTTTCCCTTAATTTGGTCTATGTGAGACAACGCCAACAACTCAAAGGTGAGTCCAGCCCAGGTGTAAAAACGTGGTTGTTTTTGTAATGCGAGCCAGGTGATACCATTATCAGCTTCCAAGAAATGGAAATGAAACAAGGTGAAAAAGTCTATGAGTTGGTATAAGTTGGCTTGATTTCGGGGTGCCTTGAAATTATTATAACATCGAATAAATCCACAAGTCTCCAAGTTTTTCAGCACGGTGGTCAGGCCGTTTCCCGATTGCAAGCCTGTGGCTTCAATGATTTCGTTTCGTGAAAGCCCGCTTTTCTTTTTGAATAGAGCTTTCACGACGGTGATATAATCGTCCGCATTTTTGAACAAGGCTGCATACAGATTGGAAAATTCATGGTATAATGCCCCACCCCTCCTAAATAGGAGGAAGTCTATGTTTTGGGCAAGGCTCATCCTCGGTTGTAGCAAGTCGAGATAATAAGGTATGCCCCCCATGACCATATAACATAGTGCAATGTCATAACGTGATAACATAAACCCTTTGTATTCGAGGAATCTCTCACTTTCCGCAAGCGTAAAAGGCTGAAGGAATATGCGTGATGTGAGCCTGTTGTGCAACCCTCCGTGACTGTTGATGAGCTTATCCATCATCCACGATGTAGCAGAACCGCAGACAATCAGTACGATGTCGTGCCGTGACGATGCCCATACGTTCCAGAAATGTTCAAGCGCAGAGACAAAGCCGGACCGTGGCGTGTCCATCCAAGGCAGTTCGTCTAACAAGATGACTTTACGCTCCTTGGTTGATTTCTTGATGAGCAAGCGTAGCAATGCAAATGCTTCTATCCAGTCTTTGGGTTGCCCTTCATCCTCAATGCCTTGTTCTCTCAAATCGTTGTAAAAGGATTTGAGTTGCCGCTTGGTGTCTTCATTGGCAAGTCCTGCGGTCTGGAATACCAATTCATCTTCAAAAAACTCTTTGACAAGATAAGTCTTCCCTACCCTTCTCCTGCCACATACGGCGACGAATTCAGACTTTTTGGATTGGTAGATACTTTCAAGCAATAGCTTTTCCGTTTCCCTTCCTATGATATTCTCCCTCATGTGATGAAGTTTATATTTTGCCACAAAGGTACAAAAAATATCATTCGTGGCAAAATAATTAACGATAATTTGCCACGAAAGGCAAAAATGATGCTTTCGTGGCAAATTATAAACCCAAATCGGTCATTAGGACGGTCATTTTTGTGGTTGTCTTCGTAACTGCTTGATAACAAGCCTTTTTTGGATTGATTTTTCTAATGACCGCCATTAGAAAAATGTCTTTGCAAATAAT
>JAFYZV010000041.1 GCA_017548525.1 Prevotella sp. | reverse complement strand
CTAAAAACGACCTGCCAGACTGGCTTTATGTGAAGCATGAGGAAATGGCAAGCAATGACATTTCTGTGCGTATAAACTCACGAAAACAAACTTTGGAGGTCAGGGACAAGAAAGGGAAAAGGGTATTTTCCGCCACCAAGCACCAATTAGAAAACGGTGAGGCGACACTATCATTCACGTCTCCAAAGGATGAAAGTCTCTTCGGACTGGGACAATTCCAAGATGGATATAGCAATGTACGTGGGTTATCACGGCGTTTGACGCAGGTGAACACCCAAATCAGCATTCCGATGTTGTTATCCAATAAAGGTTATGGCATATTATGGAACAACTACGGAATGACAGAATTCAATCCTTGCGACCATCATGTCACGTTGATAAAACGCCAAGGAGCAGGGCTTCGTGAGGAAGTGAACGTCACTTCCACGGAAGGAACCAAGCGGGAAATGCGTGAGCGACATGTCTTTGAGGCCTCCCTTGACATAACGGAAGCAGGTAACTATTCCCTACTTCTTGATGTGGGGCAAAAGATGGCACGCCGCCACAATCTTGCCATTGACGGCAAGACTATCATCGAAATGCAAAATCTCTGGCTTCCCCCAACCGCCTCGAAGATCGTACACTTAGAGGCTGGCCATCATACCATATCGGCAGAACTGACAAGAGATGACAAGCCTATATTATATTATAATAAGGTAAAAGACGAAACCGTGTTGCGCTCACCCGTCGCCAACTCGGTGGACTATACGGTGTTTGTCGGCACTCCCGACGAAATCATTGCCACCTATCGTGAACTAACAGGTGAATGTCCCCAAATGCCAAGTTGGGCATTGGGATATATACATTGCCGTGAAAGATTCCACTCTTCCGACGAGATTCTTGCGACTGCCAACCGATTCCATCAAGAACAGATGCCCGTCAGCATGTTGGTGCAAGACTGGCAATATTGGGGCAAATACGGCTGGAACGCCATGCAATTTGACGAAGACTATTATCCAGACCCTAAGGCACTAACCGATAGCCTTCACAAAATGGACATCCGATTAATGCTTAGTGTATGGTCGAAAATAGACAAAAGTTCCGAGGTGGGCAGACAGATGGAGCATGATGGCTATTATATCCCTGGTACCGATTGGATAGACTTTTTCAATCCCAATGCTGCCGCAGCCTATTGGAAGAACTTCAATGAACGGCTATTGCCACTTGGAATCGATGCCTGGTGGCAAGATGCCACCGAGCCAGAAAATGATGACCTCGTGGGCAGACGGGTCAACAATGGCAAATGGGCAGGGGAACAAGTGCGCAATGTCTATCCCCTCCTCGTCAACAAGACCGTCTATGAGGGATTGGTACAGGCAGGAAAAGAGCCGATGATTCTCACTCGTTGCGGCTTCCCAGGTATACAGCGATACGGTTCTGCCCTATGGAGTGGCGATGTAGGCAACGATTGGGAGACCCTACGTCGTCAGATTGTAGCAGGACTCGGAGTCCAAGCGGCAGGCATCCCTTGGTGGACTTACGATGCTGGCGGCTTCTTCCGCCCAAGAGACCAATACACCAATCCCGAATACATCGAGAGGATGCTCCGCTGGATAGAGACAAGCGTATACCTTCCCTTGATGCGTGTACATGGGTATATGAGCAACACTGAGCCATGGAACTACGGTGCGGAGGCTCAATCCATCATCTCCGAGTGTCTACGTGAGCGTGAAAGACTTCGTCCCTATATCGAGAATTGTGCCTCCCGCATTGCCAACGAGGGCTACACGCTGATGCGTCCGCTGGTATTTGATTTTGCCAACGACCCTGAGGCTTTGCAACAAAAGTATGAATACATGTTTGGTCCCGCTCTGCTAATCAACCCCATCACACAACCCGATGTGTCGGAATGGACTACTTATCTACCGAAATGTGAAGAAGGTTGGCAAGACTATCAAACGGGAAAGCATTACCAAGGTGGACAATATATCACGACAGCCGTTGACAAGGCTCATATCCCCGTATTCGTAAAGGGTACACGTGAAAAATGGAAAGGGATATTATTCCCATGACCTCCTGCCTACATTCACGCAAACAACTCACGCATCACGTCCAACGATTTCATCTCCGTGAAATTAGGAACATGCAACTTGTAATAGGCGAGGATAGTCTCCAAGCAGCGATTCCGCTCATGGTGTGACATGCGAAACAGGTGCATCGTGTCATAATTCATACGCATCAGCAGATTAATCTTCGACGCTTCGTGTGGCTGAAGGATGTCTTGGTGCAAGGGGTTGATTGTGCAAAAGCAACTATTTCGTAGGTCGAACAATGCTCCTTCCACATAATTATCCAAGTTGGGATAAAACCCGATGAACTTAGAAAGACGCATCATAAACACCAAATGGAAATTGGAAAAACCCCGTTGACATTCATCCAACCACCTCATGCTCATCGATATATAATGGTAGAGAGGCACATTTTGCTGTTCATCGCGAGTAGAATGAACCAAGAACTCTGACAAGAAGAGCGTAATAGCGAGTTTGTTCGGCTCAAAAGGAATAGACTGATAAAAGTAGGAAAGCCGCACATCCTTGATATGTTGCAACTGTCGATTGGGGCGATAGTCGAACGACAAATCCAAGAGATTCATGGGTTGAAACAAGTTCTTACGCACTTTCGCCTTGGATGTTTTTGGCACATGACAGATGAAAGAAATCCTCCCATGTTGCTCTGTAAACATGTCAACAATCATCTGGGAGTCACCATATTTAATCGTGTTTAATACGATTGCATCTGTTTGAGTCATCATAATTTCCACAAAAATACAAAAAAAGCTGGTTATGAAAAAAAATTAATAACAAAAATTTGCACAGTTCAATAAAAACTACTACCTTTGCATCCGCAAAAAAAGCCCATGGTCCCTTCGTCTATCGGCTAGGACGAGAGATTTTCATTCTCTAAAGAGGAGTTCGATTCTCCTAGGGACTACAAATTTAAAGATTTATAGAGTAATAAATAAAGATGTCTAAATAACGATGGCAAATCACAAATCATCATTAAAGAGAATCCGTCAGACTAAGACGAGAACACTCCACAACAGGTATTATGCTAAAACCATGCGTAATGCAGTGCGCAAGCTCCGCGCCATGACCGACAAAGACGAAGCAATCAAAATGTACCCCGTTGTTCAAAAGATGCTGGACAAGTTAGCTAAAACGAACATCATCCACAAGAACAAAGCAGCTAATTTGAAATCAAGTCTGGCTCAACATATCAACAAGCTGGGATAATTTAAACATTAGAGAAGCTTGACAAATAAAGGCCGTAACCCGTTGGTTATGGCCTTTATCGTTATCGTCATGGCGCAAATCAGTGGTATCCCCCACTGATACCTTTATTCAAATACTCTTCCACTTCTTCATACCGTATCCTATAAGCGGCACCTGTGTAATGGTAGGCGGGGCCAATGACGATAATCCACCCATCAATATAACCCACATTTCCCACAACCAGTTCCTCTGCAGATTCCACCTCCATAGGCAAGTCTCCACGGTAAGCCCACATCAAATCCTTCACCTTCTCCTCGTCACAGTTGAATACCTCTCCCACCTGAAGCCGATGACCGTCGCGCTTGCTAAATGTGGCACAATCTTGGCTTATCCACTTTTCACTATCTTTGTCGGTAATCGTTGCCTCAAAGGTCACGCAATTCTCATCCTCAAAGCTACGTTCAATCACGATAGTTCGCGCTACACCTTCCGCCTCCATGAGGAATGCGCCACTGCAATCACGCAGCTTGTCACGAAATTTCCCTGCGTCTAAATGCTTAGGGACATCCGTTTCAAGCATGTCGCAAATCCATTCCCTCACGCTCTCCAACGCCTTGGCACTTCCACTCACGGGAAACTCCACCTTGGCAGAAAAAGAGGTGTTTCTGTCACCTTTATCATCGTAGGAGATGGTTTGCGTGACAAAAAAAGACTGTGCCATCATGCCCAACGATAAAAGCATTAGCACAAGAACCATGACTATCTTTCCAAGAAAATCCATACTTACATGCAAAGATACGCATTTTATGCTAAACGATAGCCACATTTAAGGCTTATTTAGACACAAAAATTTCCGTATGTCAAGTTTTTTTGTTAATTTTGCACATTATATGAAATACGAATCAAAAACATGAATGATAAACTAAACAACGAGAATAATTATTCCGCAAGTAACATTCAAGTACTCGAAGGGCTTGAAGCCGTCCGCAAGCGTCCAGCCATGTATATCGGCGACATCAGCGAGAAAGGATTACACCACTTGGTAAACGAGACCGTAGACAACTCCATCGACGAGGCGATGGCAGGATATTGCAAGAATATCGAGGTAACTATCAACGAGGACAACTCCATCACCGTGCAGGATGATGGCCGTGGAATCCCCGTTGACGAGCACGAGAAGATGCACAAGTCTGCCCTCGAAGTGGTGATGACCGTATTACATGCCGGCGGTAAATTCGACAAAGGCTCATACAAGGTCAGCGGCGGCTTGCATGGTGTTGGTGTTAGTTGTGTCAACGCCCTCTCTGCCCACATGCTCTCGCAGGTATATCGTGACGGAAAAATCTACCAACAAGAATATGAAAAGGGAAAACCTCTCTATCCTGTGAAGGTCGTGGGAGAAACTACGCTGCGCGGTACACGCCAACAATTCTGGCCAGACCCCACTGTTTTCACCACCACCGTCTATCAATGGGACATCATCGCCCGCCGTATGCGCGAGTTGGCTTACCTCAATGCGGGTATTACCATCAAGCTGGTTGATTTGCGCAAAGACGAGGAGGGAAAGACCAAGGAGCAGACATTCCATGCCGAGGAAGGCTTGAAAGAGTTTGTGCGCTACATTGATCGCCACCGCACTCACCTCTTCAATGACACCATCTATCTCAAGACGGAGAAGCAGGGCATCCCCATTGAGGTCGCCATTATGTATAACACCGACTACTCTGAAAACATCCACTCATACGTCAACAATATCAATACCATCGAGGGAGGTACACACCTCACGGGATTCCGCATTGCCTTGACACGTACACTCAAAGCATACGCCGATGCCGAACCCACCATCTCCAAGCAGATAGAGAAGGCGAAAATCGAAATCACGGGCGAGGACTTCCGCGAGGGACTGACTGCCGTCATCTCCATCAAGGTGGCAGAACCACAATTTGAAGGACAGACCAAGACCAAGCTCGGCAACAGCGAGGTGACGGGAGCGGTGCAACAAGCTGTGGGCGAGGCTCTCAACTATTACTTGGAAGAGCATCCTAAGGAGGCCAAGCAGATATGCGAAAAGGTGGTGCTTGCCGCCACCGCACGTATCGCCGCCCGTAAGGCACGCGAGAGTGTGCAGCGGAAAAACCCCATGAGCGGCGGCGGATTGCCAGGCAAACTTGCCGATTGCTCCAACAAAGACCC
This sequence comes from Prevotella sp., assembly GCA_017548525.1. GTDB lineage: Bacteria > Bacteroidota > Bacteroidia > Bacteroidales > Bacteroidaceae > Prevotella. The sequence goes on along the minus strand of JAFYZV010000041.1, from coordinate 409 downwards.
CAAGATGTGCGAGATATTCCTTGTCGAGGGCGACTCCGCAGGTGGCTCCGCCAAGCAGGGACGCGACCGCTACACACAAGCCATCCTACCCTTACGCGGCAAAATCCTGAATGTGGAAAAAGTGCAATGGCACCGTGTGTTTGAGGCAGAGTCTGTCATGAACATCATCCAGTCCATCGGCGTACGCTTCGGAGTGGACGGCGAAGGCGACCGTGAGGCAAATACCGACAAGTTGCGTTACGACAAAATCATCATCATGACCGACGCCGATGTCGATGGCTCACACATCGACACGCTTATCATGACACTGTTCTATCGTTTCATGCCAAGGGTCATCCAAGAGGGACACCTCTATATCGCCACCCCCCCACTCTATCTCTGTACCTATAAGAACAAGGTGAAGGAGTAT
>JAFYZV010000040.1 GCA_017548525.1 Prevotella sp. | reverse complement strand
ATGGGCAAAAACACCATGGAACGCCAAAACTTCATTATCGACAATCTTGTCATCGAAGAGGACTTACCTGATGAACAAAATCCCAATGAAGATTAGTCCTACCCATTCCCCATCAATCCCAATAAACCCATTTACACTCATAACAACACACCCCATGAAGAAATATATCCCTATCATTATCCTCACATTCCTACCATTTTCCCTCTTTGCCCAACGTATCAACCTGAGCGACGACAGCCCTTTGCGGAAACTACAAATTGCGGAAATGGCGATTACAAATTTATATGTCGATTCCGTGGATGAAAAGAAGTTGGTAGAAGATGCCATTCGCGGCATGTTAGAAAAGCTCGACCCTCATTCTTCCTATACCACCGCCAAGCAAACCAAGGAGATGACCGAGTCGTTGCAAGGCTCTTTCGAGGGTATTGGCGTACAGTTCAATATGGTGGAAGACACGCTCATGGTCATCCAGCCCGTCACCAACGGACCATCGGAGAAAGTTGGTATCGTCGCAGGCGACCGCATCGTGACCGTCAATGACACCGCCATTGCTGGCGTAAAGATGTCGAAAGAGGAAATCATGCGCCGCCTCCGAGGCAAGAAAGGAACGAAGGTGCGCTTGGAGATTGTGCGTCGTGGCATTGCCGATAAACTCAAGTTTACCGTTACCCGTGACAAGATTCCCGTCAAGACCATTGATGCCGTCTATATGATTCGTCCCGAGATAGGCTATATACGCATCGGCAGCTTCGGTGCCACCACATACGATGAATTTATGGCTGGCGTAGACTCATTGAGTAAACATGGAATGAAAGACCTCATCCTCGACCTTCAGGAAAATGGAGGTGGCTACATGCAAGCTGCCGTATTGATAGCCAACGAATTCCTTCAGAAGAATGACCTCATCGTTTATACCGAGGGACGCATGGCACCACGACAGGAGTTTCGGGCGCAAGGAAATGGACGTTTCCTCGATGGCAGGGTATATGTGTTGGTGAATGAATATTCAGCATCTGCATCGGAGATTGTCACGGGAGCCGTCCAAGACCAAGACCGAGGTGTCGTGGTGGGAAGGCGCACCTTTGGCAAGGGGCTCGTTCAACGCCCCATCGACTTCAACGATGGCAGCATGATCCGTCTCACCATCGCACATTACTACACGCCCTCTGGCCGTTGCATCCAAAAGCCATACGTGAAGGGAGAGAACAAGGAATATGCCGAGGACATTGAGAAGCGGTTTAAGCATGGCGAGTTGTATAGTGCCGACAGCATCCATTTCGAGGACTCCCTCAAATACTACACGCTGCGTAAGCATCGCACGGTATATGGCGGCGGAGGCATTATGCCCGACCATTTCGTGCCTTTAGACACCACGCAATATACCAAGTTCCATCGCCAGTTGGCGGCAAAGAGCGTTATCATCAATGCCAACCTGCGCTACGTGGACCGCAACCGCAAACAATTGCAAAAGCAATATCCCACCTTCGAGGCTTTCAAGAATGGGTTTGAAGTACCACAGAAACTTATTGACGAAGTGATTTCCGATGCAGAGAAAGAGAAAGTCAAACCCAAGGACAACGAGGAACTACAACTCACCATCCCCCGTTTGAAACTCCAACTCAAGGCTCTCATCGCCCGCGACCTGTGGGACATGAGCGAATACTTCTCCGTCATCAATGAGGGGAGCGACATCGTCAACAAGGCTATATCACTACTTGGCGAATGATTACCACCGTTGTAACCATAAGTTGAGGAATTTTAAGTCATATATTTCACGCCCAGACTACACATCCAAGGAAATATTCTAAGTCATAGAGAATGCTGACAAGCGTTGTTTGGTTGTTGATGATTAATCATTCCAAGAGCCTTGTTTTCCGCCGCCTCCATCATCTCGCGCTCGCCAGGACCCTTGTCGTTGATTCCGCAGAGGTGGAGGATGCCGTGGATGATGACGCGATGCAACTCCTCTTCGTAGTCTTTGCCAAACAATTCGGCATTGCTGCGCACCGTGTCCAATGAGATAACGAGGTCGCCATTGATGGTATCTCCCTCGTCATAGTCGAAAGTAATGATGTCCGTGTAGTAATCGTGTCCGAGGTATTCGCGGTTCACCTCCAAGATTTTCTCGTCATTGACGAAGAGGTAACCCACTTCCCCCACTTTCTTTCCGTAGCTGTTAGCCACCGCCTTAATCCATGCCGTGATGTTTCGTCTTTTGATTTTCGGCATTTTCACGCCGTCTGTGTTGTATGAAATCATATTATTTCCGTAAATTCAGATGTATCTTTCCCATATTTTCTTAGCTCCCTCACGATAGATGACGATACGACATCCATGCCTGGCTCGGCAGGAAGGAAGATGGTTTCTATACCCGAGAGGCGACGGTTGATGTCGGCTTGCGTCCGTTCATACTCGAAGTCGGCGACATTGCGCACCCCCTTGACGATAAATGAGGCACCCTCTCGTTGGGCAAAGTCAATGGTCAAGTCGTGGTATACTTTCACCTCTATGCGTTTCTCTGTGGCATATATTTGTGCGATGTGGCTTACCCGCTCCTCTTCTGTGGACGAATATTGTTTCTGGTCATTGATGCCGATGCCGATGATGAGTTTGTCGAAAAGGGGCAAGATGCGCTTCACCACCGAGTGATGACCGATGGTATAGGGGTCGAAGCTACCTACGAAGATGGCGATTCTTTGAGGAGTCATAGGGTTTTTGTGTAATGAGGTGAATGGAATGGATGAAATGGACAAAGGAGATGATTAGAATAGGGAGGGTTCCTCTATATTGCTATTATAGGGATTGCGGCCTAAATGGTCATAGGCAAGGCGCGTCGCCATGCGTCCACGCGGTGTGCGCTTGATGAAACCCTCCATAATGAGGAAAGGCTCATATACTTCCTCCACCGTCCCAGTGTCCTCACCGATGGCGGTTGCGATGGTGGAGAGGCCCACGGGACCACCCCTAAACTTATCAATGATGGTCGTCAAAATCTGGTTGTCTATCTCGTCAAGACCATATTGGTCGATATTGAGCGACCGCAGCGCATATTTGGCGATGTCGTGGTCGATTCGCCCGCTGCCCTTCACTTGGGCGAAGTCACGCACACGGCGCAACAACGCATTGGCGATACGGGGCGTTCCACGCGACCTACGTGCTATCTCCGTCGCCGCCTCGTCGCTAATGGGGACGGCAAGGATGCTGGCACTGCGCTTGATGATGCGGGTCAAAGTCTCTGGCTCATAATACTCCAAATGTAGGTTGATGCCAAATCGGGCACGCAAGGGTGCCGTCAACAGGCCGCTGCGGGTGGTTGCTCCCACGAGGGTAAAGGGGTTGAGGTCTATCTGTATCGACCGTGCCGACGGTCCCTTGTCAATCATAATGTCGATGCGATAGTCTTCCATCGCCGAATACAGATACTCCTCCACCACGGGCGAGAGGCGGTGAATCTCGTCGATAAACAACACGTCGTTGGACTCCAAGGATGTAAGGATGCCCGCCAAGTCGCCCGGTTTGTCTAACACGGGACCGCTGGTAATCTTAAATCCCACGCCCAACTCGTTGGCGATGATGTTGCTGAGGGTCGTCTTGCCCAATCCCGGTGGTCCATGCAATAGGGTATGGTCAAGCGGTTCTCCACGATATTTGGCTGCCTCGACGAACACCTCAAGGTTTTCCACCACTTTCTTCTGTCCGCTGAAGTCGTCAAAGCGCAGGGGGCGCAAGGCGTTCTCGAAGTCTTTCTCCGCCTTGGTCAACCGCTCTTCCCTGATGTTAAAGTCGTCGTTCATTCCCTCTTTGTTGCTCTTTCCGTTTGCAAAGATAATGGAAAAATGGTCTCAAACAAAATATTATGTGTATGAATCGCGAAAAAAGATACCTTTCGGACTTTTAGTTTCAGTATATGAAACTGTCCGTTTCATGATGTGAAACAGACAGTTTCAGCATGTGAAACTGTTTCTACTTGATAACCTTCTTTCCGTCCACAAGATAAATGCCTTTTTGTGGATGTGTGACACGCTGGCCCGAAAGGTTATAATAGGTTGGTTGTGGTTGATTCGTTTCGATGAAGGGAATGGCAATCCTGTCGGCAAGGGCGTGGATGGCGGCTATCTCCGTTGCCGAGAGTGCGATGTCATATAGGCGGAAATTGTCGATGCGCCCCACGAGGTCGCCATTGTCCGTGTTATTGTCCCACCATTGCGTCCGCCCGATATAGTTTCGTTGGTCGTTGTCGCCATTCACCAATTGGTATGGCTCGTAAGTCACGTTTGTACCCGTCGCCACTACTGCCCCATTGACATAGATAGTCGTTTTTTGGGTCTTGGCATCGAATGTCACGGCGAGGTGTTGCATTTGGTCTTGTGGCATCTGCCCTGTCGCCTCCACCATGAGCGTTGTCCCACCATTGTATTTCGCTCCCGCCGAATACTTGTAGTTGTTAGTAAGCCGTAGAAACACGCTGTTTCCCGACCCCGAACCGAAATCATAAAATCGTGGAAGTTTCGTGCGGTTGTGTACCAAGGCATCAAAGATGAATGTATAGCTTCGCACACCTTTCAACACCCCTGCTGGCACAACGCCATAGCCATTGGTGGTGAATGCCACGGGGCTGTTGGCCATGAGATTGAGTGTGCCGTCCACTTGTGCCGACCCCATGAGGCGCAAGTCACGCCCGTTGCCACTCTTGTCCGTTACATATCGGTTGTTGCCTTCGTCGGTATAGAGGTCGGAAGGATCAAAATCGTATTGCAACAACAGGTCATGGACGATGTCACGGGGATAGACCGTCACGTCGAATGCCACGCTGCCACTCTCCGTCGTTGCCGTCAAGGTGACAGTGGTGGGCGTGTCGGGAAGAGAAACCAGACCCGTATTCGTGATGATACGGGTCTGGTTGGATGTCCAAGTGATGTCCTTTCCGTTGACGGAGGCGGGCAACACGATGTCTGTGTAGATGCTTTCAGGAATGGCGATGCTGGCGAGAGCCATGTTGTCGGCACAGGCTTTCACCTCCTCTTGGTAAAGGGAGCGGTTGTAGAAGCGTCCCAAGCCCAATGTGCCATACCATCCTCCTGCCGTTAAGGAATGAAGATCCAGATTGGGAATGTCAGCACGGATTTCGATGACCCCGTTTCTATATAGGGTCATTTGTTGCCCATCATACGTCACGGCAAGGTTAGCGGTTGTATATTCCGTAGGCCAGGAGTCGCCCGAAGTGCCAGTGGAGTTCGCTGCCCAGTTATCGGAATGGTAGAATCGACACGCGCTGCGGAGACTTTTGTCGCCTACTGTGAGGCAGAGATAGCCCTGTGCGTCGAGAGTCAAAGTGAGAGTGGTGGGCGTGGGATTGTTTTCCAGCGTACCCTCCCCTATCAGGAAAGTGCAGCCACGATAGCTCTGCGAGCCGATATTGACCGATAGCACCGCCGAGAACTGGTTATAAGTTTCTCCTTTCTTGGCGAGCGACGGACCCATATTGCCCTTCAACTCCTTGCCACCTTTCACCTCATTCACCAATCCCTGTTGCAGGTTGACGGGTTGTGAGGGTACGGTATGGTCGCAGAAGATGCCCGTGGGATAGCCTTTCGGATAATTCTTGTTGACCATCCAATAATAGTAGTCGCCATTCATCCATGCCAATCGCAGGGGCGATGTGGCGGAATTGGGCAGGATGAAGGGTCGCACGTTGTTTTTCACTGAGTTTTTCGTCAATTGTTCCGAGGCACCAACCTTGCCATCGTCGCCCACTTGGAACTTCCAAATCTCATACACCCCGTCGCGGTCATATTTCCCATTGGTGGTGGGAATGCTGAGATAGAGGTCGTTGATGTTGTCAGGGTCGATGGCGGCACCGCCCGTGTAGCACCGTTCCGTCTTGTTCCAGTTTTGGTGGAAGGCATGTCCGGCATACTGCACCCATGTGCGTCGCCACTCCGTTCCCGTCCATCGTCCGTACCAATAGACGTGTGAGGTCTTGGCATCGTCGATATGCGTGTAGGCGATGATGGGCTTTTCCTCCTTGTCGAGAGCGATTTGCCACACCCAGTTGCGGATGCTCGCCGTATTGTCCACCACGGTATAGGGATAGGAGTTGCGGTAGCTGTCGGTCTTAGAGACGTTGAACACGCCATCTGCCACCTTCTTCAGCATGTTTCCTTTTACGTCCTTGAGGATGGGACCATTGCCTTGGTTGATGTCGATGACGTTGAAATAGAGCCAGTTGGGCATCTCATTGTCAGGATGCCCCGTGGTATAGCTTACGTAGATCTTATCCTTGCCGTTGCTTTGGTATTTGGCATACGGACGCGCACCCGTGCTTTGCACGATTTGCTTCGGCCCGAAATCCACCGTCACGTTGTCATTCGCATCGGGCATGGTGATGCGGGCAATGGTAGGATGCCAATTGATGCCACGCCAACATATATAAATATGGTGTGGGTCATCGCTCATGAGGAAGGGCGAGGGATAAGTCGTGTTGTTGGCAACGGTAATATATTTCTCCTCACCGAGCTGGGTGATGTCGCCCGCCTTGGTCGATATGCGGTACCAGATGCGTGGCTCGTCGGTGTGGCGGGTGTAGAAGATCATGACCCGCTCATCGGGCAAGACGAGGAAAGTGGGGTTGTTGTGGTCGTCGGGTTGGAAACAACTGCGCACCAGAACCTCCTCTTGTCGATTGCGAATGAAGTCCACTTGCGTCGCCTTCACGTTGCCATGCACGTCAATATAGCCAAGATAGGAGGCGTTGATGGTGCCTGTGGCATTCTCATAATGGGTGGCGCGGGGGTCTGCAAACCAGCACCACGCGCCCTCGTTGGTAATCTGACTGGGCTGCGCTATGCCCCATGCGGAGAGCATAAGCATGGCGATGGTTAAGATTTGGGGTTTTCTCATTATTTATTATTATAAGGATAATAGGATGAATGGGGCGAATGGGGGTAGTAGGAGGGATGGGAAACGAATAAAAAAGGAGAGGGACGCAGGGTGTCCCTCTCCTATTGAGAGTCATTCAGTGTGCTTACTTCATCATAACCTTGCGAGCCTTACCGTCGCGGATGATGATGTACAAGCCCTTGCCATTGATGGCATTAAGCCTCGTGCCACCTACAGTATAGATACCGTCGGCGGGCTTTGTGGCGGCAAAGGTCGTCTCACGAATGCCGTCAGCCAATGGGCCTTCCCATCCGCTGTTGTCACCCTTCTGCGTCATGGTCAACGTCCAGTTGGTGGCGGAGAACCAAGTACCCGTGAAGGGCACGCCTGTGCGGAGGCTGTCGGTGGTCATACCGATGACAAGGACATGGTTGTCAACGACGATGCCTGGCAAGTCAAGATGCTCCCAGCCATAGCCATAGCCGCCATTGGCGTTGACGATAGCCTGCGTGTCATAGTATGCGGGGTCGCTATCGGGCATGTTGGCAAATGCCACACATGCTGCTTCCCAGATGGCTCCATAGCGGTCAGTGGCGTTGACGGTGGTATCATTACCCGTTGCATCGTCCACATAGCTATAGGTCTGCAAAGGAATCTCCTTGAAAGTAGTATCCTTCTTCTCGGTACCACCATTGCTACCGAAGATGAATGCGCCATTTCCTGCTGTACGCACGTCCACACCGATGATGTAAGTACCGTTAGGCAGACCTGTCACCACTTGCTCACCATAATAGTTAAGCACACCAGCCGTGCCGTTATAGGAGTCGAAGTAACGGTGTCCGCTCTCATTCGGGTTATAATACTGTCCACTCGTGGAGGTCTTGTCGCCCGTTCCACGGTTGAGGTTCCAACCTGTCTCAGCCTCTGCCTTCGGATTCTGGATGAAAGAGGTGTAGTCGGTAGCATCGGGATTGTTAGCGTAAGAATTCTGCTTCTCGGCATTGAGCATAGCCGTTTGCAACTCTGCCACATACTCATTCACCGTTGTAGCGTCCTTCATCTCGGAGAGCAAAGCGCTCTTTTGTGCACTGGCGATGTTGTTGAGGTATTCCTTCACGGCATCAGAAGATGATGCGGCAAGGTTCATGGCATCATTATAGACGGGTACATACGTGTTCACATAGTTCCTCATTTCGTTGATGATAGCATCCACGCCAGCGGAAGAAGCATTGGCGGAAACTAAGTAAACATCGGCGTATGCCAAAGCGTACTCCACAATCTCACGGGCTGGACCGTAAGCATCGGCACCAGTGGCAAGTGAGTCGGTAACGGTGGGGATGAGTTTGCCCGGCTGCATGATCTCGGCATATTTAGCCTCAGACTTCTCGGCAAGGGCGATAGCCTCCTGCAAAGTCTCGATGGAAGGATTGGCGGCATAATCGTTCATGATTTGCTGTGCCTCAGCCCTGTCGGCTGCGAAGTGCATAGCGTTGACCATCTCGTTGGCTTCGGCAACTCTTGTTGCCAAGGCGGCAGCAATTTGCTCCTCAGAGACAGGACCACAATAGAGCAGTTGGAAGCCTGTTACGCAGAACCAACCACGACGCTTGTCTGTCTGACTGCCACCGAAGTCGGCAGGTGTCAGTTCGTTGTCACCACTACCGTATGCACCAATCGTCAACTTGCCATCGGCAACGATGACGGTCTGTGTGGTGGTTAGTCTCTCCCAACGTCCATCGTAAGGCTCACCATCGTTCCAAGTACCCTCGGAAAGCACGGTTGACTTAGCCTCCTGCAACGAACTCTTGGCAAACACGTGTTGGTCAGTCACACATCCAGGCTGGGTAATCATCTCTGCGGAGACCTTATAGAAGCCATTGGGCAGGTCGGTGATGTCCTGATTGATGCTCACGTCGGTACCGCTGTTCTGCCAAGCATTCCAACAGGTGCGCTGCTGTACGTAGTTGGTGCGCTGGTCGCCACCGCTATTGCCGATGTACCATCCCGTAGAAGAGGCATCAGAGCAGCTGCTTCCGTTACTATATCCGTGTTCTTCTGCAAATGGATAAGTCACGGTTCCATCTTCTGCCACAGTAGGCTCGGCAGCCTTGGTGACAAACCACGGATTCTGGATGAGGTGAGAGAAGTTGGCGGGGTTGTCCTCGCTCGCTGCCTGACTCATGTAATAGGTGGTGATGGCATTGTCGAGACCCGTAAGAGCCTGGGCAATCTCGTCTGACTTACCTGTTTCCAAAAGCTCGGTGTACTTTTCGATGGCGGCGAGGAAGTCATCCTTGCCTGGATAGTCGGTGGTCTGTGCAATCTTGTTGGCACTCTCGATGAGTTCCATGAGTGCAGCAAGGTCCTTCTGTGCTTGCAACTCCTTGGCGAAGAGGTCTTTCACCTTTTGGTAAATGGTTGGCAACTCATCGACAGAGGCTGCGTCTACTTCGTCCTCGATGTCCATAGCAGCATCGAGGAATTCATTCATCAACTCGCCCTGCAATGTATAGGCTGTGTCGTTGATGAGCTGTACATATTCCCAGATGTCGGCTTTCAAAAGCTCCTCGGCATCTGCCTCGCCCACCTTGTAGAGCCTAATGCCGTCGATACAAAGGAACGGGTTGCTGCCCGAGCCGCCCGATGACTCAAAGCCAAACTCCATGGTGAACTCGGTGGTCGGCGT
>JAFYZV010000039.1 GCA_017548525.1 Prevotella sp. | reverse complement strand
GGGTCAGCCATTGCCTTGAAACCCGAGACGGAAAGTTGTGATGCCATCGTTCAAGCTTGGTATGCTGGGCAAGAAGGCGGCACCGCCATTGCCGACATTCTCTTTGGCGACTGCAACCCATCGGGAAAACTCCCCGTGACGTTCTACAAGTCAACAGAGCAACTACCTGATTATGAGGATTATTCGATGAAAGGACGCACCTACAGATATTTCGATGACCCACTCTTTGCCTTCGGTTATGGGCAGAGCTATACGACGTTTGAAATGAAAAACGGACAATTGAACGTGGATCGGGAAGGAAAAGGTACGTTGACCATTGATGTGAGCAATACTGGCAAACGCGACGGAGCGGAAATCGTGCAAGTCTATATACGTAATCTGCAAGACCCCGATGGACCATCGAAGTCGCTCCGAGCATTCCAACGCATCTCTGTCAAGGCAGGACAAACCGTCCCTGTCACCCTGCATCTCACTCCCAAGAGTTTCGAGTTCTGGGATTCATCCACCAATACTATGCGCACCAAGCCAGGCTCTTACGAGGTGCTATATGGTAACAGTTCCCTTGACAAAGACCTAAAGAGGCAAACCGTCACGATACAATAAGCACGGTCATCACCACCTTCGACTACATGAAATGATACATCCATGTTGCGCAAAGACATCATTTAGATTTGATATATGCCGCATATACCAAACGTATCTGCCACATATACGAATGGTATTTGCGGCATATACGAAACCTAAACGATACATCCACACTATTTATTGATATTGTATAATTGCAACCAAAACGATATTGACATGATAAAGAGAGTGTTTTACTTCTTGGCAATTGCCGCCATCACCTTGTCTGTCCACGCACAAAACGTGGCATCACCCAATGGGAAACTGAGCCTTTTACCCAAGGACAAAGGCTATATCGTCCAATATGAACAGAAAAAAGTATTCGAAATCGCTGCCGTAGGCTTTGAGGGGAATAACGATCCATCCCAACTCAAATTCTCAAAAAAGGTATCGGCAGACTACCAGATGTTGATAGGCAAACGTCTCCATTGCCAAAACGAGGCCAACGAATATCGAGCCAAACTTGGCGAGAACCAATGGATGGTGATGAGGCTCTACAACGATGGCATCGCCTTCCGTTATGAGATGAGCGGTTTGAAAGGGACATCCCTTCCCGTCGAACAAACGGCATTCCTCATCCCCGAGGGAATGAAACGATGGATGATGCAATGGAGCGATGGCTACGAGGGATTCTATCCGTTGTCAACATCTGTAGATGCATGGCCAGAACATAGGAACTACAACCAATCCCTAACACCCGAAGGCTATAACCGCCGTTGGGCTTTCCCCGCTCTGATAGAGCCTATTGACGGTGTATTTGCCCTGATGACCGAGGCAAATATCGAGCGTCAACAGAGTGCGTCCTGCCTCTATCATGACGGAGAACGATTCCGTGTCGTTCCCGATGAGAACCAGTTACAGGTCCGTGGGAAATGGCATTCTCCTTGGCGAGTTATCATCATGGGGCATCTTTCCGACGTGGTAGAGTCAACACTTGTCACAGATGTTTGCACTCCCTGCCAACTGAAAGACACCAATTGGATTAAGCCTGGCGTGGTATCTTGGATTTACTGGGCTTATAACCATGGTTCTAACGACTACAACATCATCAAACAATATGTGGACATGGCGGCAACGCTACGGCTCCCATACGTGCTGATTGATGCCGAATGGGATGAGATGAAAGACGGCAAGACCATTGAAGATGCCATCAACTATGCTAAATCACAAGGCGTGAAGCCTATGATTTGGTACAATTCCAGCGTGGGGTGGATTGATGGAGCACCAGGTCCCAAATTCCGTCTCAACAAGCCAGAAGACCGTGAGAAGGAATTTGCGTGGTGTGAGCAACTGGGTGTGGCAGGAGTGAAGATAGACTTCTTTTCGGGAGACAACCAGATGAACATGGACTATTGCATCGACTTGCTTGAATGTGCCGCCAAGCACCACCTGCTTGTCAACTTCCATGGGGCGACTATTCCGCGTGGATGGCAACGTACATGGCCAAACCTATTGACCACGGAAGGAGTATATGGTGCGGAATGGTACAACAACGTGCCCACCTTCACACGACGTGCAGCCCGCCACAATGCCATTCTCCCCTTCACCAGAAACGTGATTGGTCCGATGGATTATACGCCTTGCGCCTTCAGCGACTCCCAACATCCACACATCACCACCAACGCCCATGAGCTGGCACTGACCGTACTCTTTGAGTCAGGTTTGCAACATCTGGCTGACAAACCCGACAGTTATCTGTCACAACCCCAAGAAGTGCAACAATTCTTTAGTCAGTTGCCTTCCGTCTGGGATGAGACCCGTTTCATCGGAGGTTATCCAGGTGAATATGTTGTCATCGCCCGACGAAGGGGCAACACGTGGTATGTTGCTGGCATCAACGGTACAGATGAGACGAAATCCATTACCCTCAAAAACGACTATGTGGTATCTGGCAAGGCAACATTATTCATGGACAATAGACGTGGGCAAAATCCATGGAGCATCACAAAGACGAATACCGTGCCGACATCTACCACTCTACAGCCCCGAGGTGGCTTTGTCTTTGTCGTGGAACAATAAACGGAAAAAGTTTTTTGATGAAAAACGTGATGGTGTGAAATTATTTGTTTATCTTTGTCAACAATAAACAATTCTATTGCTGACGACGACCTAAATCTTTGTGACCATGGGGAAGGATAGTTTTTGGTATCGTGTATTTGACTTATATTACGATGGCTTTCGGCACATGACCTTAGGTAAGACCCTTTGGGCTATCATCCTGATTAAGCTATTCATCATCTTCGTGGTACTCAAGATATTCTTTTTCCCCAATTTCCTCAAACATCATGCACCACCAGGGGAAGAATCCAACTATGTGGGCAACGAATTGGTAAACCGCGTCCAATAACTTTCCTTACCTAACCTACCTTTTCAACACCTAACAAACATTAACATAATGAATCATTTACTATTAGACATCACAACAGGAACGATAGATTGGTCAAGAGCGCAATTCGCTCTCACCGCCATCTATCACTGGCTGTTCGTCCCTCTGACTCTGGGACTTGCCGTCATCATGGGAATCATGGAGACGTGTTACTACCGCACGGGCAAAGAGTTCTGGAAAGTCGCCTCGCGCTTCTGGCAGAAACTCTTTGGCGTGAACTTCGCGATGGGTGTAGCCACTGGCATCATCCTTGAATTTGAATTTGGCACCAACTGGAGCAACTACTCTTGGTTCGTGGGCGACATCTTCGGCGCACCGTTGGCGATAGAAGGAATCATCGCATTCTTCATGGAGTCAACCTTTGTGGCGGTGATGTACTTCGGATGGAACAAGGTATCGCGGGGATTCCACCTCGCCGCCACATGGCTCACGGGATTAGGTGCAACCATTTCCGCTTGGTGGATTCTCGTTGCCAATGCTTGGATGCAATACCCCGTGGGTTGCGAGTTCAATGCAGACACGATGCGCAATGAGATGGTTTCATTTGTGGACGTTGCCTTGTCGCCATTTGCCGTGGGCAAGTTCTGTCACACGGTGACATCGGCTTGGATTATCGGTGCCATTTTCACGGTCGCCGTAGGCTGTTGGTACTTGCTAAAGCGACGCGAACAGAAATTGGCGTTTGAAAGTATCAAGATTGGGGCTATCGTGGGATTGGTCGCTTGTGTCCTGGCATTAGGAACAGGTCATATATCAGGAGAGCAAGTTGCCAAGTCGCAACCGATGAAACTCGCCGCCATGGAAGCCCTTTATAACGGTGGTATCGACCAAAGCCTGACGGGAATTGCTTGGGTGAATCCCTTTAAGCAACCTGATTACCAGAACGAGGCAGAACCGCCTTTGCGCATCGCTATGCCTTACGCCCTCTCCGTGATGGCAACGCGTGACATCCACGGATACGTCCCTGGCATCAACGACTTGATTAAGGGATACACCCTCCCCGATGGAACAAAGGAACTCTCTGCCGATGAGAAAATCCAGCGAGGTCGAGCAGCCATTTATGCGTTGATGTCCTATCGTAATGCCAAGAAGGCGGGTGCAGAGGAAACCGCCGCAAAGGAGTTGGCGGTGTTGAAAGAGAACATGCCATATTTCGGATATGGTTATATCAAGTCTACAGACCAATTGGTACCTTACATCCCCGTATGTTTCTGGGCATTCCGCATCATGGTAGGCATGGGATGCTTGTTCATCGCATTCTTTGCCTTGGTGTTGTTCTTCATCTATAGGAAGATTGACATTGCCCGACACAAGTACTTACTCATTGGAGCGATTGTCCTTGTGCCATTGGGCTACATCGCCAGCGAATCAGGATGGTTGGTAGCGGAATTTGGTCGCCAACCATGGACCATACAAGATATGTTACCCACATGGGCGGCAGTGTCCGACATCAATTCCAGTTCAGTGGCATTGACGTTCTTTATCTTCTTGGCACTCTTCACCACGATGCTGGCAGTAGAGATTAGTATCTTGCTCAAGCAAATCAAAAAGGGACCAGAGAAACTGGAGATTGAAAGTTGAAGATTGATAATTAATGATTGATACAATTATGACATACGATTTTTTGCAACACTATTGGTGGTTCTTGGTTTCCTTGTTAGGGGCATTGTTGGTGTTCCTGATGTTTGTGCAAGGAGCCAATTCGATGATATTCCAATTGGGAAGAACGAAAGAAGAACGACGATTGCTCATCAATTCCACGGGAAGGAAATGGGAACTAACTTTTACGACTTTGGTCACATTTGGCGGAGCATTCTTCGCCTCGTTCCCCTTGTTCTATAGTACCAGTTTTGGTGGTGCTTATTGGTTGTGGATGATAATCCTTTTCTCATTTGTCTTGCAAGCCGTGAGCTATGAGTTCCAAAACAAGTTGGGCAACCTTCTCGGAGCAAAGACATTCCAAGTGTTTTTGGTCATCAATGGCATTTTGGGTCCCGTCTTGTTAGGAGGTGCCGTAGCGACATTCTTCATGGGTAGCAACTTTGTGGTAGACAAGACGAACATCATGCAGATGGCGCAACCCGTCATTAGCCGCTGGGCAAATGCCTCGCACGGTCTTGATGCCTTGCTTGATATATGGAATGTGGTGTTTGGACTTGCCGTGTTCTTCTTGGCGCGGGTGTTGGGAACCCTCTATATTATAAATAATGTGAACGACGAGATCATCCGTTCACGCGCCCGTGTACAATTGATAGGCAATACCGTGATGTTCCTTTTACTTTTCTTGGCGTTCTTGTTCAAGGTGGTATTGGGGTACGGTTACGCATACGATGACAATGGCACCATCAGTATCGTAGACCATAAATATTTGAACAACCTCATTGACATGTGGTATCTGACGGTCATCATCCTCATCGGTGTGGTATTGTTGCTCTATGGTATCATCAAAACCATCATGAACAAGACCTATATCCGAGGCATCTGGCCAGTGGGCATTGGTGTGGTGTTGGTGGTGTTGTGCCTCTTGCTTTGCGCAGGATGGAACCATACCGCATACTATCCGAGCAATGAGGACTTGCAAAGTAGCCTGACCATCGCCAATAGTTGTAGCAGCGAGTTCACACTTCGCACGATGGCGTATGTGAGCATCTTCATCCCGTTTGTGCTGGCTTACATCGTCTATGCTTGGCGAGCCATCGATAAGAAGGAAATAGATAAGGAAGAGATTGCCCAAGGCGATGCGTATTAAAAGCGAAAACCTTCTCATGTCATTAAGGACTTTAAGGTCTTTAAAGTCCTTAATGACCTTTGTTTTATTGGGCTTTTGTGCTATGGTAGCTATAGCCCAGTCCAATGATACCCTTCGCCATGAGGTGTTGTTCGAGACCTCGATGGGAAACATTCGTGTAGTATTGTACAACGAGACACCGCTCCATCGTGATAATTTCCTGCGCTTGGTACGCGAAGGCTATTACGATGGAATTTTGTTCCATCGGGTCATTGCCAATTTCATGATACAAGCGGGCGACTCCACCACGCGCCATGCCAAGTCTGGTGACTCCGTAGGCGAGTATTCGCCCGACTATACCATCCCCGCAGAAATCGTCTATCCCCAATATTTCCACAAGCGAGGAGCATTGGCGGCTGCACGTGAGGGCGACGAGGAGAATCCCACCCGCGCCTCTTCCTCGGCACAATTCTATATAGTGGTGGGAAAGACGTTTAGCGAAACAGACCTCAATCGCTATCAAGAAAGAGTCCATGAACAGACAAATGGCAAGACGACTTTCACCAAGGAAATCCGCAACCATTACCG
>JAFYZV010000038.1 GCA_017548525.1 Prevotella sp. | reverse complement strand
TTTCGTCCATTTGATGAGTAATGCCTATGAAAAAACCCGACAAAACGAGGTTCGGGAAAAGTTGGGAAATAGAAAATCATGGAGGCGAAAAGACTACCCATTCACTACCAATAGAGTTAAAATCCTTTAAAGGAGAGGAAGAAAAGCTCGTTTCCATCATCAAAAATCGATGGATATATGCGTTTAACATACTTAGTGCGGCAGTTATCGGTCAAGGATGCAACATCCGCCAGTGATAACTGCCGCACAAAAAGTGTTAAATTGGGGCATTTATCGGGCGGAAAAGCCACATTAGACGATGCCCAAAACGGCAACGATTCGCAAGATGTTGATAATGAACGAGTTGCAAGAATGGCCACCATTGCGTTATTTACGACCAAGAGGCGGCTTGCTTGCAAATAATGCAGCCATTCGCGCCCATTTTGGGAAAAAATTTTGACATTTCTTATTCGGGACTGGTGCAAATAGAGACATAAGAATGATGGTGTCTGATAATAGAGTTTTTGCAAGTACGATATAAGGAATCAGAATAGTTCGTGGGGGAACTGAGGAGGGCAAGCTGGGGTATTTACGCAGTTCTTCGTTAAGATTCTTTGAATATTCATCGATAATACAGAAAAATTCCGTAACTTTGTCAACGGTAATCATGGGCTTAATTACTTTATAAGTAACTGATTATCACATATAAAGGTACATCAATTATCTCAGATTACTAAAATATTAGAGAATTATCTTATCCCGAACTCGCGTATTTATGATGACAAAAAAGCTAACGAGTATTCGTCGCATCGTCTTTTTATGGAGTATAGTTGGACTATCGATGCCATCGCAATCACAAATACTATTAGACAACCAACCTACCGACACGACCTACTGGCAAATTCCCACAGGGTCAACGGACAAGGTGACGGAGGAGCGGATGAACAAAGGTCTTGTCACCAATGCTTTGCAAGCCATGAACGGACAGGCGGCAGGCGTGAACATTACGTCGAGTGGTGCCGACCGTATGGCCATGTTGAGTTCGGTGCGTGTACGCGGAACAACCTCCATCATCGGTGGCAACGACCCATTGGTGATTATCGATGGTGTATCGTCCGACCTGACAACGCTCTCCAACATCTACCCTGCTGACATCGAGAGCTTTACCATCTTGAAGAACGCCTCCGAGACAGCCCTTTATGGTTCGCGTGGTGCGTCGGGCGTGATAGAGGTCAAGACCAAGAAGGGACATGGGGGACAGTTTCATATCTCCTACGATGGCAATGTGGGATTTGAGACAGTATACAGAAACATTCACATGTTGGGACGAGACGGCTATATATCGACCGCCCAAAGATTAGGCTTATTCTACAACGATGGCGGATATGACACCGACTTCCCCCAAGCCATCACACGGACAGGCTTCGTGCAAAGCCATCATGTGGCGTTCAATGGCGGTTCCGACATGTCTAATTATCGTGCCTCGGTGGGATACATCGACCACAATACCGTTGTCAGGAACAATGAATACGACAATCTGGTGGCAAAGATCGACTTGACGCAAAAGGCATTTGACGATATCTTGAAAGTGGATCTCGGTGCCTTTCTGTCATCACAGAACAATAACAACATCTATGATGTGCAGAAGCTCTTTTATTCCGCTGCCGCGCAAAACCCCACATTCCCCTTCGATGTCGATGCCAACGGCAAATGGCAAAAGAACTCCACCGCCTCGCAAATCAATCCTCCCGATGCCTTGTTGAACCAAAAGGATGATGAAAGAAGCTATACCTTCAGTACGCATACGACGCTGAAGATAGACTTGGCAAAGATTGTACGATTGAAAAACTCTTTGCTTAACCTCAACCTTTTCGGCTCATATACATTCAACTCCACCGAGACAGCGAAATTTATGCCTTCATGGGTGGGTGACGATGGCAAGGCAAACCGTGGGGAACAAAAGAGTCAGAAATGGATCACCAATGCCCTGCTCACATGGGAGAAGAGCTGGGGCATACATCATTTGGAAACAAAGCTGTTGACGGAATACCAAAAAGACACGAAAACCGCCTTCTGGACGGAAGTGAGAGGTTTTACCTCCAACAAGCTTGGCTATGACAATCTCGGGGCAGCCTCCACCCTTCCTTGGGGAGGAACGGGCAGTGACCATGACCAGCCGTGGTTAGCCTCAATAATGGGAAGTGTCAGCTATGGCTTTTCCGACTATCTAAAACTAACATTCACGACTCGTGGAGACGCCTCCTCCATGATGAACAAAAACAACCGATGGGGCTGGTTTCCTTCCATTTCAGAAGAATGGAACGTATTGAAGACTTTTCCCACATTGACAGACTACCGCCTCTCGACGCTCAAGATGCGCATGGGGTATGGCGTATCGGGAAACCTGGGGAGCATCACCAGCTACAACTCCTTGCTATTGCTTGGACAAACGGGGTTGGTGATGGTCAATGGCTCACCAACAATAGCGATGGGATTGCTCCGCAACAACAATCCAAACCTGAAATGGGAGACACGCTCCACTTTCAACATCGGGGCAGATATGGGATTTCTCGACAACCGTTTCGTGTTGACAGCAGAGTATTATTACTCCAAGACACGCGACATGTTATATCTTTACGACATGCCGATGCCACCCTACGCATACGACAAGATGCTTGCCAACCTCGGCTCAATGTCGAACAGCGGACTGGAGATTGGCATGGGGATAACGCCCATCCACCAGAAAGACATGGAACTCAATGTCAATGTCAACCTCTCATGGCAGAAAAACAAACTGCTCTCATTGAGCGGCAATTACGACGGCCATTACATGACGGCTCCCAACATCACCAGCATCGGCGGCCTCTATGGGGCTGGCTCGCATGGTGGCAACAACAACATCGTCTACCAAATCGTGGGACAACCTTTGGGTGTATTCTATCTACCCCATTGCACGGGTCTTATTGAATATGTCGACGGGCATTATGAATATGACATAGAAGACCTTGACAAAAATGGAAATGTCAACATCGAAGATGGCAGCGACCGATACATTGCGGGGCAAGCCACGCCCAAGATGACGCTGGGGTCCAACATCTCCTTCCGTTACAAGGCATTTGACATCTCCTTGCAGATGAACGGGGCTTTCGGTCACAAGATATACAATGGCACCGCTCTCGCTTATATGAACATGAATAGTTTCCCCGACTACAATGTCATGAGGGATGCTCCCACCATGAATATCAAGGACCAAACAGCAACGGACTATTGGTTGGAGAGGGGCGATTACCTCAATTTCGATTACCTCACCATCGGATGGAACGTACCCATAAATACCAAATTGAAATACATCAGCTCACTGCGCCTGTCATGTTCTGTCAACAATCTGGCGACTATCACCTCTTACAGCGGCATCACGCCGATGATCAACAGCTTTGCGGTGAATAGCACATTGGGCATTGACGACAAGCGTTCCTATCCCGCTTACCGAACATTTAGTTTTGCACTCAGCGTATCATTCTAAAAAACCAATCATGGACACACGAACTTTCATTCTTCACTTTTCATCCCTCATCCTATTATCATCTTGCCTCATGTCATGCTATGACGAGGATCCCAAAAACTATTTGGAGGTAGAAGAAGCATACCATGATGCCAACAGTCTCTATGTTAATACCGTCGCCACATTATACAATTATATAGGGGGGAATGCCGACTCCCAAGGGTTGCAAGGCACGGCTCGCGGTGTGTACGACTACAATACGTTCACATCTGATGAGGCTATGATACCCACACGTGGGGGCGACTGGTACGATGGGGGCTATTGGAAGAACCTATACTTACATCTTTGGACGGAGGACGATAAGGAACTCTACGACACATGGAAATACCTGTACAAGGTGGTGGCACTCTGCAACCGCTCATTGGCACGGCTTGACGAATATGCCCACCTGCTAACTGCCCAACAATTGACTGCCTACAAAGCTGAAGTGCGGGGCATCCGTGCCATGTTTTACTATTACCTGATGGACATGTTTGGCAATATTCCCCTTGTACTCGATGATAACGTGAGCGTCAACGAGGTGAAACAGTCTACGCGCAGCGAGGCGTTCCGCCTCATTGTGAGCGAATTGCAAGATGTGGCGATGTCGCTCGCTGATGAGCATAGCAATAAATATGGCAAGTATTATGGTCGCTTCACATGTCCCGTGGCATTCTTCCTCCTCGCCAAACTGGCATTAAATGCTACGATATATGCCGACGATGACTGGACGGATGGCATATCCTTGGACGGCAGGAACATCGATTTCCCCATCGGCAACATCCACATGAACGCCTACGAGGCCACAATGGCTTATTGTGGGATGCTTGAGGCAAGCGGTTATCGACTCGCTAACACCTATGAGGAGAATTTCGCGGTGGAGAACGAGAGTTCATGCGAGAACATCTTTATCATTCCGATTGACGCACAGCTCTTTACCGCAGTCTTTGAGAACATGGCACGCTCATGTCATTACAGCCATGGCGACGCATTGGGGCTATCGGGGCTGAATGGCACGTCCGCCACTGTTTCCACCGTCATGACTTTTGGCTATGGCACGAGGGACATCGACCCTCGCTACGCCATCAACTTCTACAGCGACACGGTATATGTGGAGGGGAAAATCGTTACATTAGACAATGGCAAGCCATTAGTATACGAGCCTTTGGCACTCCAACTCGATGTCTCGGGCACACAGTGGGAGAAGACGGCTGGCGCCCGCATGGCAAAATATGAGATGAATAGCACCAAGATGAAAAACAATGACATTGTCCTCTTTCGCTTTGCCGATGCACTTCTAATGAGAGCGGAGGCACTCTACCGCAATGGGCAAGACGGAAGCTATTCACTCAACAAAGTACGTGAACGAGCAAGATGTAAAAAGTTGGATATTGACATAGATTCCTCGCCTGCCAATCTTCAGTTCATCCTTGACGAACGATTACGAGAATTGGTATGGGAAGGATGGCGTCGGCAGGACCTCATCCGTTTCGGACAATTCCATCAAGCGTATGACCAACGTCCGAAACTCAGTGTGGAGAAAGACGGACACACCATCGTATTCCCCATCCCACAGACCGCCCTTGACCTGAACCATAACCTCAAACAAAACCCTGGGTATTGAATACATTATATTATATTGTAGTCTGATAAAAGAATAACGAAACAATTGGAGTACTCGATGGATAAATGACTGGTATGAGATATGTTGAGAGAAAGAGGGTGTGTCAAATGTTGACACACCCTCTTTTATGCGTATAAAGTAGGTATGATGAAATAGCTATTCTGTTACCTCTTCCGTAGCCACTCCCTCGGCGGCCTCGGCATTGGCGGCAGCCTCTGCCTCAAAGTATTTCTTTGCAAG
>JAFYZV010000037.1 GCA_017548525.1 Prevotella sp. | reverse complement strand
CAGTGAACAACGGCAACCGTCCGGCAACGGGCAATGGCGGCCACAACACCTCGGCAGGCACTGGCTTCGGCAGCAGCCACCGCAGCACATCGGCCAACACCACCACCAACCGCTCGTTCGGAAGCCGCCCCTCAGGCAACACGGCCAGCAATGGCAATCGTGGCAGCAATGCACCTCACGGCACCTTCGGTGGACGCAGGTGATTCTCCAACCCTCTATACACAGCATGGGCAACCATGATGCACTAAAAAGCCCCACATCCTCGACCATGAGGGTGTGGGGAATTTTATGCTTGAAAAAATCATCATTTTTTCATCTTTTCTCTCGCTTGTACCACATTTGCTTTCAGCGAATCGTTACTGCGCTCGGAAAAAGACAGGAATACAAGTTTTTCGTCATTTTTCTCTCGCTTGTACCACGATTTAACTTCATTGAATCGTTCTGGCGCTCGGAAAAACAGAATAAATTCTATTTTTCTCTCGCTTGTACCACGATTTGACACAACATGCTTTTAACTTTGCATCCGTAATCATGAAGTTTAACTAAAAACATACAAAATTATGGAAGTAAGGAAGAAGTTTTTCATGGATTGCCACTTAGCTGGTCGCAAATATCACGATGCCGACGAAGTATGGGACAAGTTGAAGGTGGGAACATTGCTCCAGTTGGTACATGACAAAGAGAATCGGTATGACCCCAATGCTGTGGCAGTAATATTCCATGATGAGGAAATTGACGATGACTTTTGTATTGGTTACATCCCTCGAGAGGACAACGAGACCATCGCCAGCATTCTCGAAATGGGATGGACGGAAATGTTCGAATGCCGCATCAGCAAAATCAATCCAGACGCTCACTCTGAATATCAAGTTCACCTGACCATCAAAATCAAAAGAAAAAGTTGACAAGTTGACAAGTTATTTGTATTATAAAAGCTATAAAACCCATTTACACAAATGCAACAAACAAATATATTAGACATTGGCAAGGGAAGAACCGTCAGAATTCCCGTCAACTACCAACATTTTATTGTAGACTATTCATCCAACCCAGAGGATTGCGGATGGGAGCGAGAAGATGTTATCCACATCCTGGAATGTGTCAAGGAAGGCCTCTTGGAGGATTTGGACATGAGCGCCAATTTGATGAACACCATTGGGACTTTCTTTGAAAACTGCGTATGCGTTAAGCCCGACATCAATGCTGCTGTTTTCTGGTATGAACAAGCCATCGAATGGGGCAATGACTTGGCCCGGAGCAATCTGGCCGACATTCTCCGCAAAGGCACCCAGGGCCATCCAAAAGACTTACGCCGTGCTTTTGTGCTCTATAAGGAATGCGGTTTGCCCTATGCCCATTATCGCATCGGGGAGTTCTACGAGTATGGCTGGGGCGTGCGTCAGGACCTCGAAGCCGCCAAAGCCTACTATTGGAAAGCTTATCAAGAGGGCCATAGACTAGCCAATAAAAAACTGAGGGAGTGGAACATTTTGGGGCAAGAAGAAGAAAGCAAGTCACGTTTTGAAGTGAGATGTCATGAATGGGGTGATGGCAGCGACTACAACTGGTGTTACTGTGACACAAAAGAGAAAGCCATTGCAACCGTCAAGAACTTCTATGCCAATGACCCCTTAAACATCTACGAGCACCTATATATTTTAGAAACCAAAGCAGATGGAACACGAGAAGTTGTTTCAATAGAGGATTGACAAAAACACATCAAATCAAGAATTGAGTCCGAACAAATTGACTACGCAAATTGGATATATCATCATGTGATGAGGACTAAAAGGTTTGAAAAGATATCATTTTGGGAAATTATTAACATTAAATGAAGAATTTTATGTATCTTCGCAGTCGAACTGATATCTTTGCAAGCAACAAAATAAAAAATAGCTATGAAAACCTTGAAGTACTTCATTATGACAATGTTTATGGCCTACATCCCTTGTATAGCAAACGCACAGTTCGGGATGTTCGGAGGCGGAAACAGAGCTAATCAGGATAGTCTTCGCAAAATTGCGGAAGCCGATTATGCCGATATGTTGGCAAAAGTTGGAGTCGGCCAACCCCGTGAAGGTCGCCAGCCCAATAGCACGGACGAGAGCAAGCATCCCAACTATGATGAACTGATTGCAAATCCCTATCCTTTTTATCCCGATCCGCTGGTAACTGAAAGTGGTAAGAAAGTCACCAGTGCCAAGATGTGGTATAAGGTGCGTCGTCCGGAGATAGTAAAACTATTTGAAGACAACATCTATGGCCATATTCCCGACAATGTACCCAGTGTGAAATGGGAGGTCATAAATGAGGAGAAGAAGGATTTTGCTGGAAAGTCAGTGGTCATCCGTTATCTTAAAGGCGCGGTAGATAACTCCAGTTATCCTTCCATAAAAGTTGAGATAGATGCCAACGTGATGTATCCCGACAACGGCAAGCAGAATATTCCTGTAATCATAGAATTCGGATTTGGTGGCGGTGACCCCACCCGCACCCGTCCCGGTACCGTATCATGGAAGCAGATGGTAATAGAGCGTGGTTGGGCAGCCGCCACCATCGTCCCCTCCTCCATCCAAGCCGATGCAGGGTCTGGCCTGACGAATGGCATCATAGGACTCTGCAATAAGGGCAAGTTCCGCCAGCCAACAGACTGGGGTTCTCTCCGTGCCTGGGGCTGGGGTCTTTCACGTTTGATAGACTACTTTGAGCAAGACAAGACTTTCGATGCCACCAAGTGCGCCATTGAAGGTGTTTCACGTTATGGCAAGGCCTCACTCGTGGCTATGGCATTTGACGAGCGCATCGCAGCAGGATTCATCGCCTCATCAGGCAAGGCAGGAGCTGCAGGATGGCGCCGTGACTGCGGTGAGAGTATAGGCAACATCGTCTCAAATCAGGAGTACCACTGGGTATGCGGCAACCTGATAAAATATGGCACAGACCCAATGACAGAAAACGACATTCCTGTTGACCAGCATGAACTTATAGCACTCTGCGCCCCCCGTGCCTGCTTTATCTCCACCGGCAGTTGGAACGGCGATAAATGGCAAGATGTGGTT
>JAFYZV010000036.1 GCA_017548525.1 Prevotella sp. | reverse complement strand
GCGTTTTTTTTCACGAAGAGGGTGTTTTTCCATGGTTGGAGATGCTTTTTGCAATGATTGTCATCAATTTCCCAGCAATTGTCGGGCATATTCGATGATGGTGTCCTTGCCTTTTTGGAAGTCGCTGTCTTGCAAGGAGACGGAGTGATGGGGGGCAATACCGAACTCGGTGTTGTTCTTTTCCTTGTCGTACATGGGGCAGGCGGAAAACCTCACGCTCCATCCATTGGGCAGTTCGCTGGAGAAAGGGAGCCCTGCACCGCCGCCCGTGCGGTCGCCCACGATGGTGACATTGGGGCAGCATTTCATGTATTTGACAAACTCATTGGCGGCACTGAACACGGATCGGTTGGTGAGGACAACGGTTCTCTTTTGCCAACGGACACCCCTGGCAGGCTTGAGCCATTGCTCCTCCAAAGGGGAGAAGGCATCGTGGGCGGTTCCAGTCTTATGTTGCATGTAGCCGACGAGGATTTTCTCGTTAGTGAACCGCGCCGCCAACTCCTCGGCACTGGTCACCAAACCACCGCTATTATCACGCAGGTCGATGATGAGTCCTTTGCAGGGGGCGAGGAGGGTGAGTATCTCGTCGAGGTTTCCCGCCCCGAAGTCGTTGCTGAACGTGGCACAACGGACGTATCCAATGTTGTCATCGAGGATGCGGTAACGCAGCCCGGTGGCGATGTGGTAGTCCGTTCCCATATATATATATAATAATGTGTCGCTGAGGTTAGAGGGGTAGTCTTCATGCCAAGCCCAATATCGCCCGACGTCGAAAGTGGTATAGAGGTTGACATGGCCGTCACGCAGTTCGGCGAGCATGTTGGTGAGTACCTCGAATTGTTGCTTGGTGGTCATTCCCTCGTCGATTTGCTTGGCATAGCGGTGGTGCACTTCGTCCCAGTCGAGACCATATTCGGCTTGTTTATAGCCGAAGAAACAATAGTGTTCGTCGATGATACGCCAGAGTGCTTCGAAGTTTCCCTGTGGCGAGTTGGGGTATTCGTCCTCGTCTACACACGAGGCAAAAGAGAGGAGTGCGAGGAATAGGATTGTGGCATACTTCTTCATGGCGATGATAGGGTTTTGACCCATCCGATGAGCAGCAGATGGCTGTAATGATGGTATTTGAGATGATTGACGTGGCTCTGTTGGTAGTCGCCGAGGTAGCCTATGCGGAGATGCGAGCGTGGGTTGGATTTCTTGAATTGGATGTTGAGGGTGACGGCTTGGCAGAGGGAGGGGGTGGAGAAGATGGTGGTGGGTACGATGTTGTGGTCATAGTTGCCGCGAGAGAATATCTCATAGTACGACTGTCCGTAATTGGGCGAGAACATGATGCCTACAAGAGGGACTTTCGCCTCATAGCGGAGCGTGAACTGGCGGCTCCAGAAGGTGTGGTGAAAACTGACAGCGACCGACGGCGAGATGTGGATGGCGGCGTATGCCTGTACAGGATTGTTGGAGTTGCGGGTGTTGTAGAGCATCCCAAGATGTGCATCAGCTGCTCCCCCTGCCTCGATGAGCCAGGGTGCCGAAGGCGACCAATGGCGGCGCAAGGCATAGCAGAAACGGTACATCGCCCCCAGCTCGTTGCTATTTTTTGCGCGGTTCTCGACCGTGGTAAATGTTCCTTGGTGGGTAATGGACTGGATGAGTTGCTTTTGGAACAACGGTTTTCGGGTGTTGGTGATGACACGTAATTCCGTACCATGGTATTTCTCTGCGGAGAGATATGTGTCGAGGACATTGGCAGAGCCGATGGCGAACAGGGTGGCTTTTTCCTTGGGAAGGGCGGAAAGCGAATATCCCCGTCCTGCATCTTGCCGTTGGGCGGAAGCGGGATGGAGGGAGAGGATTGTCCAAGCCAAGGAGAGGATGGCGAAGAGGGTGTTTCTATTCTTCTTCATCCGAGAAGAGACTAAGTTGTGCGGATGCTTCCTTTCTTCTTGGAGTAGAGGTATTCCCTTCCTTCTCAATGGGAAGGGTGTCTTCGGGCTGTGCCTCTTCATCGTCATCGGTAGGATTTTCGATAGGAGTTTCTTGCTCTGGCACCCGTCTTGGCTCTAATTGTTCGATGGTCTCGATGTGGCAGGTGGTAATGCGCTTGCCCTTCGCCCGGAATCCCTTGACGGCAATAAACTCCTCGATGTCTATCTCCATTGGCTCGCGATGGGCATCCAAACCGCCGAAGATGACGCGAATGAGGGGATAGGGCTGGTCGGTGAGGATGACGAGTTTGCTATTGGGATTGTCACCGATGTAATTTTGTTTCTTCTTGAGGGCATCCATCGTGAATCGCTTGATATAGGGATAGCCCTGATTGTCGGCATCGTAGAGGACGGCAGACCATACCTTCGTGGGGTCCCATTTCTCGATAATCTTGATGTTGTCCTCGTAATGGTTGTTGACATCGAAGTTAGAATTGTAGAAGTCGCCATTATCCAAGATGACAAGAATGGACTCATCGTCGTTGAACTCGCCCAAGAATTTGCCATGGTCATCATAATTCAAGCGGTTGACATCGGGGTCATACCACACCTTGCGACCGCCCAAGGTAGAGTGTCCGTGACTCTTGAGACTGATGCGGTGTACGGGTTTCTTGCTTAGGATGTTGCCTCGGGTAGTGCGCCCCTTGATGAGAACTTCCGAGAAGTCGCGTGTCAGGAAGATGTTTTTGATGGTGGGGCTTGTCTCCAATGTCACCTTGATGACCTCTGCCTCGCCATTGGGGTTGGCTGTGAAATAGAGTACCCTGGAGCCAGGTGTACCTTGAGTAAAGTCGTACTCACGATCGCGGGTGACGACAGGTACGTTGAATCGCTTGATATACGTGTATCCTTGGCGACCGTCACGGTAGACGACGTTGTAGATGGTGCGTGTGTCGTTTTTCTTAAACACCTGTACGTGGAGGATGTTCTTGCCGACAAAGATTTTCTCTGCTACCCGGATGACTTTATACTTACCGTCCTTATAAAATATAATAATGTCGTCGATATCGGAGCAGTTGCATACGAACTCATCTTTCTTCAGCCCCATGCCAATGAAACCCTCGGCGCGGTTGATGTACAACTTCTCATTGGCCTCGACCACCTTGGCGGCTTCAATGGTGTCGAAGTTGCGGATTTCGGTACGACGGGGGTAATGGGGACCGTATTTCTCCTTGATGAAGGTGAACCAGTTGATGGTGACATCCACCATGTGGGCAAGGTCGTAGTCGATAGACTCTATCTCTGCCTTGATGCGGGCGATGAGGTCATCGGCCTTGTCCTTGTTGAACTTGAGGATGCGCTGCATCTTGATTTCCATCAGGCGGAGGATGTCATCGCGGGTGACCTCGCGGATAAAGTCCTTCTTGAAAGGCTCCAAGCGGTTGTCGATATGCTCGACGACGGCATCCATGTTTTCGGCATTCTCGAACTTCTTATCTTTGTAGATGCGCTCCTCGATGAAGATCTTTTCAAGAGAGGCGAAGAACAGTTGCTCCATCAACTCATTGTGGCGGATGGTGAGTTCTTTGCGGAGGAGTCCCATGGTGTAATCGACGTTGTGGCGGAGCACATCGCTGATGGTGAGGA
Source organism: Prevotella sp. (assembly GCA_017548525.1). Classification (GTDB taxonomy): domain Bacteria; phylum Bacteroidota; class Bacteroidia; order Bacteroidales; family Bacteroidaceae; genus Prevotella. Next base: position 6,988 of record JAFYZV010000036.1, on the reverse strand, counting down.
AACAGGGTTTGTTCTCCTCGATGACGCAACAGTTGGGGGAGATGTTGATTTCGCAGTCTGAGAAGGCATAAAGGGCATCGATCGTCTTGTCACTGGAGATGCCGGGAGCAAGGTGGACTTGTATCTCTACCTCGGCAGCGGTGTTGTCGTCAACCTTCTTTGCCTTGATTTTTCCGCGCTCGATGGCTTTCAGTATGGAGTCGATGAGGGTGACTGTAGTCTTGGAGTAGGGAATCTCCTTGATGACAAGGGTCTTGTTGTCGAGTTTCTCGATTTTTGCCCGAACCTTAAGTACGCCACCACGTTGGCCGTCGTTGTACTTCGACACGTCGATGCTGCCGCCCGTGGGGAAGTCGGGATACAACTGGAAAGGCTCGCCCTTGAGGTAGCAAATGGCGGCATCGCAAATCTCATTGAGATTGTGGGGGAGAATCTTGGAGCTGAGACCGACGGCGATGCCTTCGGCACCTTGTGCCAACAAAAGGGGGAATTTGGCAGGAAGGGTGATGGGTTCCTTGTTGCGACCATCGTATGATAATTGCCAGTCGGTGGTCTTCGGGTTGAAGACGACATCAAGGGCAAACTTGCTCAGGCGGGCCTCGATGTATCGGGGAGCGGCGGCACGGTCGCCCGTAAGGATGTTACCCCAATTGCCCTGAGTGTCTATCAATAGGTCTTTTTGCCCCATCTGCACCAAGGCATCGCCAATGGAAGCATCGCCATGGGGATGGAATTGCATAGTATGACCTACGATGTTTGCCACCTTATTATATCTGCCATCATCCATACGTTTCATCGAATGGAGGATGCGACGCTGCACGGGCTTCAACCCGTCTTCGATATGAGGCACAGCACGTTCCAAGATAACGTAGCTGGCATAATCAAGAAACCAATTCTGATACATGCCGCTCAAATGGTGGACTGCGGAAGCATCGAATCGGTTTACGGGCTTGTAATTGGAATGAAAATCTTCTTGTTCTTCAATCTCTTCGTTGATTTCATTCACTCCGTCGTTATCTTCTGCTATCTCTTCACTTTCTGTGTTCTCCAGAACCTCGTCGTTGATATTGTCGTCTTCCATGTTCCGTTATAAATGAGTTTACTCGAATAGTTATTATTTAGCATCATTCATGATTTGCAAAAATAATCATTATTTTTGATAATTGCAAATTTCCATCTGTTTAACTAAAGATTGAATGACACAATAAGCCCTCTTAGTTGCAAAGTATGTAAACTATCAAATCGTATAGATGGGAGTGATAACAAATCACTAATCAAACGTGACTTTGGAAAAAGCAGGCTTGTCGATGGGGCAAAAATCACAGTCAAGATACTTATAATAACCCGTGATGCCAATCATCGCGGCATTATCTGTAGTGTAGCTGAACTTGGGGATGTATATCATCCAATGATACTTGCGGGCGCATTCATGGAAAGCGTTGCGCAAGCCCGTATTGGCAGAGACCCCACCTGCCACTGCCACATGTTTAATATGTGTCTCCTTGACAGCCAGTTTGAGTTTCTTCATCAAGATGTCCACGACGGTAAACTCGAGGCTCGCGGCGAGGTCTTCCTTGTGGTGTTCCACGAAGTTGGGGTCTTCTTTCACCCAGTCTCGTAGGTTGTAAAGGAAAGAAGTCTTCAGTCCGCTGAAACTATAATCCAATCCCGGGATATGCGGTTCGGCAAATTTGTACGCATGTGGATTACCCTGCCGTGCCAGTCGGTCGATAATGGGACCACCAGGATAGCCCAGCCCCATCACCTTTGAGCATTTGTCGATTGCCTCGCCAGCAGCATCGTCGATAGTCTGTCCTAACACTTGCATGTCGTTATAGGCATTTACCTTGACGATTTGCGAGTTGCCACCACTCACCAACAGACAAAGAAATGGCAAAGGTGGTACACTTTGGTCATCGTCGCTCTCTTTGATGAAATGCGCCATGACATGCCCTTGCAGGTGGTTGACATCTATCAAGGGGATGCCCAACGAGCGGGCAAAGCCCTTGGCAAAGCTAACTCCCACGAGCAACGACCCCATCAAGCCCGGTCCACGTGTGAAGGCGACGGCGGAAAGTTGTCGTTTGTCGATACCCGCTCGCTTGATGGCTTGGTCCACCACAGGCACCACATTCTGCTGATGCGCCCTCGATGCCAGTTCCGGCACCACGCCCCCGTATGCCTCATGTACGGCTTGCGAGGCTGTGACATTGCTCAACAACACCCCATTGCGCAACACGGCGGCAGAAGTGTCGTCGCAACTACTCTCTATCCCTAATATATATATGTCTTCCATGTCATCAATACGTCAATATTTCCACACCATGCTCCGTCATCAAGAATGTATGCTCCCATTGTGCGCTGGGCAGTTCATCCTCGCTGATGACTTCCCAACCCCATGGGTCGTCCTCATCGACAAACACTTTCCATGAACCCATGTTGACCATCGGTTCAATGGTAAACACCATGCCTGGCACAAGGAGCATCCCCTTGCCCCGCTTGCTATCATGTTCCACATCGGGTTCCTCATGGAATTTCAATCCCACGCCATGTCCGCAGAGGTCTTTCACGATGCCATAATGATATTTGTCGGCATGTTTCCTGATGGCATAGCCGATGTCACCCACAAACCCATAAGGTTTAGCAGCCTCCGCGCCAATCTCCAAACATTCCTTGGCAACACGCACAAGCTGCTCCTTCTCGGGTGTCGTCTTGCCTATAATGAACATGCGTGAGGCATCCGAATAGTAACCATCCAGTATCGTGGTGAAATCCACGTTGATGATGTCGCCCTCTTGCAAAATGTCCTCAGCCTTAGGAATGCCGTGACAAACCACCTCGTTGATGCTCGTGCATACACATTTGGGAAATCCCTCGTAATTGAGACAGGCAGGAATGGCACCGTGCGAGGTACAATAGTCATAGCAAATCTGATCTATCTCCAACGTAGACATACCCGCATGGATGCTTTTTGCCACAGCATCAAGAACACCTGTGTTCACGATGCCACTCCTACGGATGCCCTCAATCTGCTCGGGGGTCTTGATGAGGTCGCGTGTGGGAACAATCTTTCCCTTATTCTGCCAATACAGCACCCGCTTGTCCATCTCTGTAAGGGGTTGCCCCTTAATGGTATGCCATCTTTTTTTCTTGCTAAACATCTATCTTGTCTATATGCGTTCTACTCCAAATCCAAATACTTATCTATCTCTTTCGTCCAATCAGCGCCATTCAATGGACAAAACGTATGAATGCCAATCTGGCTCGCCGCCGCCACGTTGCGGGGTCCATCATCCACAAATAAGCACTCACTGGGGAAAACCTTTTCCTTTTTCAAAACGTGACGATATACCAAGTCATCGGGTTTCATCATCTTCATTTGATAACTCAAGTAAAGTTCATCGAAATAAAATGCCAACGAATGACCCTCACCATCAAAATCCCCACTCATCGCCCAATCCATCATAAACGGGTTGGTGTTAGACAGTAAGACGACACGATAGCCTCGGTGCCGCAATCGCAACAAAACGTCAAGGTTTCTACGTGGAACTTCCTTGGCATATCCTTGCCATGCGTAGCGACATTCCTCGAACGACACTACCCTGCCAATCATCTGACTCAAACCTTCTTGGAATTGTTTGCCATCGATTGTGCCAGCCTCCAACTGGCCAAATATGCCCGACTGTGTATAGGGATTGAGGCGTTTTTCTGCATCCGTCAACCCTAATTCCTTAAATCTTCTTACCGCTTCATCATGGTCTATCGTGATGACGACTCCGCCTAAGTCAAATAAAACAATTCTAATCATCCTTGTCAAATAAATTCAATTTGTTCTTCCGCGCCTCTTCAATGCTCAACAGCCGTTCCTGATCTTTCTCGTAAGACTCCCTAAGTGCGGCATATCTCTCGTTCAGTTCTTTCTCATACCGTATCTTTTCCTGCGCATTGAGCAGGCGCGATGCCGCTATCGCATTCTGCGACGCATCTTTCATCCATGCCACAACACCCTGATAGACGGGTGCTATTTTCAAGGCAACGTGCATCTGGCTGGTGGTGGCACCACCTATCATGATGGGAATACGCAATCCTGCTGCCTTCAATTCCTTGGCGACATTCACCATTTCCTCCAACGACGGTGTAATCAGTCCGCTCAAACCGATGATGTCCACATTTTCCTCTATCGCCTTCTTCACAATTTGGTTGGCAGGAGCCATCACACCGAGGTCGATGACCTCATAGTTGTTGCAAGCCATTACCACGCCCACAATATTCTTACCGATGTCGTGAACATCGCCCTTAACTGTGGCAAGCAACACCTTGCCACGCTTGGAGCTATTCGTTCCCTCCTTTTCCTGTTCGATATATGGACGGAGAATGGACACGGCTTGCTTCATGGTTCGTGCAGTCTTCACCACTTGGGGTAAGAACATCTTACCCGCACCGAACAACTCGCCCACCTCGTTCATGCCAGCCATCAACGGTCCCTCAATGATATGAACTGCCTTGGGGTATTGGACAAGAGCCTCCATCAAGTCTTCTTGCAGATAGTCACCTATGCCTTTACGAAGAGCGTATGCCAATCGCTCGTCCACATTTCCCGCCCTCCATGTTTCTTGTTGGACAGGAGATGCTGACGTGTTTTGTTTCTCACCCTTCACTCCTTTGTCTTCCAAGAGACGATTGGCAAATTCAATTAGGTCTTCTGCGGCTCCTTTCCTCCGATTGAGGATAACATCCTCTATGATGCGCAATTGCTCCTCGGGGATATCATTGTATGTCACTTTAGCGGCAGGATTCACGATGCCGAAATCCATTCCCTTACCAATGGCATGGTAAAGGAATACGGCATGCATCGCCTCGCGAATATAGTTGTTGCCCCGAAAAGAGAAGGAGAGGTTGCTTACGCCCCCACTGACATGCACCCCAAGGAGGTTTTGCTTAATCCATTCCGTAGCGCGGATGAAGTCAAGCGCATAGCTATCATGCTCTTCCATTCCCGTGGCAATCGCCAACACATTGGGGTCAAAGATGATGTCCTGTGGGTTCATGCCCACCTGATTGGTCAATATCGTATATGCCCGTTGGGCTATGTCTATCCGTCGTTGGTAAGTAGTGGCTTGACCTATCTCATCAAAGCACATCACCACCACGGCAGCCCCATATCTTTTCACGTCTTGCGCATGGCTGATGAATGCTTCTTCCCCTTCCTTCAACGAGATGGAATTAACGATGCATTTACCTTGAACACACTGTAAACCATCGGTGATGACCTCCCAATTTGACGAGTCTATCATCACAGGCACCTTGGCAATGTCGGGCTCGGCGGCTATCATGTTAAGAAAATGCACCATTTCGGCACGGGCATCCAACAGACCATCGTCCATATTGATGTCAATGACCAATGCTCCATCCTCCACTTGCTTACGCGCAATGGATAATGCCTCCTCGTAGTTTTTCTCCTTGATTAGTCGCAGGAATTTGCGTGAGCCAGCCACATTGCATCGCTCACCCACATTGACAAATCGAATCTCATCGGTCACATCTAAACGTTCCAAGCCCGAAAGTGACATCACGGCTGGGGGAGGGCATACCTTGTGGGGCTTTTTCTCCTCAGCCAACTTCACATATCGGCGGATAAACTCATCGGTGGTGCCACAACAGCCGCCAATGATGTTGACCAATCCCTCATCGATAAACTCCTGTATTTGCGGAGACATGCTCTCTGCCGTCTCATCATATTCGCCAAGCGAATTGGGCAAGCCCGCATTGGGGTATGCCGAAATGTAATAAGGTGCTTTGTTGGCAAGCTCTTTCAAATAAGGTTTCATCTGCCTTGGACCGAAAGAACAATTTAAGCCAACGGAGAAAATGGGGTAGCTGCCGACACTCGAAAGGAAAGCATCCAAGGTTTGCCCACTCAATGTGCGACCCGCCAAGTCGCTCACGGTGACACTCAACATGATGGGCAAGTCCACTCCCCTACCCTTCATGGCATGAAGGGCGGCATCGATGGCGACCTTGGCATTGAGAGTATCAAAGATTGTCTCTATCAATATAGCGTCAACACCACCCTCAATCATGGCATCCATCTGTTCTAAGTAAGCATCGAAAAGCTGGCTATAGGTCAAATCGCGGGCGGCTGGGTCGCTCACATCGGGACTCATCGAACAAGTTTTGTTGGTTGGTCCCACCGAGCCAAGCACGAAACGCGGCTTGCCATCTGTGGCACTCTCGTCCACGGCTTGCCGTGCAAGCCTCGCCCCTTGGAATGCCATCTCGCGGGCAAATCCCTCCAAATGGTAATCCGCCTGTGATATGCGTTGTGAAGAAAAGGTGTTGGTTTCAATCAAGTCTGCGCCAGCAAGTAGGTATTTACGATGAATGTCAAGGATGACATCGGGCCTTGACAAGTTCAGAACATCATTATTGCCTTTCATCTGCAACGCGGAACGTTTCACTAAAGGCATGGACTGACGTATCTCTTCCGTCCAAAAGTCGGATTCAGGGAGGTCAAATCCCTGAATCATCGTACCCATGGCACCATCGAGAATCAATATCTTCTCATTTGCTAACTGCCTGATTGTCATCCTAATAATGCTTGATGGCCCTATCCATCTCGCGTCTGTCTTCCTTGTCTTTCAGTGTCTGCCGCTTATCGTATTCCTTCTTTCCCTTACAGAGGGCGATGTCAACCTTTGCTCGCCCATGGTCATCAATGAACACCAAGATGGGAATGATGGTATAGCCAGGCAACTTATCCGCCTCTTCCAACTTGCGTATCTCTCGCTTTGTGAGCAGCAACTTACGCTCCCGCTTCGCGTCATGGTTGGCATAAGAGCCATAGAAATAGGGAGAGATGTTCATGCCCTTCACCCATATCTCACCATTGACAATATAGCAATACGTGTCAACGAGCGATGCCTTGCCTGCACGGATGGACTTAATCTCCGTTCCAGTCAGCACGATGCCCGCCGTAAACGTCTCCACG
>JAFYZV010000035.1 GCA_017548525.1 Prevotella sp. | reverse complement strand
ATAAGTATGCGCCCTTCCCCAATATATCTTACCATACCATCTGCATGACCAATAGGGTCAATTCTCTTACCTACCCATGGCAGCAGAATAAGCCCCATTTTTGTTCCGTTGAAATGTTTTCCCCACCATTCGTCCCACCACAACCTAAAAGCAACTTCGGACACATTATTCTCTTTCAAAACTTTGTTACACATAATCATGCAGGGTTGTCCATTGCATACTGCTTTTACCACGTTACCACCATCAAGGATAAGCGGTATGTGAACGACATCTCCATTGAAAGCTTTCTCTACTTTGTTATCTTCTTTTGTATTCACGCCATGCAGATCCCAATTGGTTACATAAGTTGGGTATTTATTCAGATAATCGGGCTTATAAGTATAGCTCAGAAAAATGTCCTCTGTTAGTTGGATAGGCATGTAGTCACGTGCCCAAACATCCCTTGTATTATATAACAATCCGCTTAGTTTACTCGCTTGCATGATACATTCTTTTAACTTGTGGCTGTCTTCTTTGGAAATATCAAGGCCACCTGTTGAAGTATCAATAAGGCTTGATACATAAACTTTATTTGTTTTATCATCGGTGATAAAATTAGTTTTATCAACGGTGATATCATTTGTAGTAGTAATTTTTCTCATATCTAAACTTATTTTTCTTACGATTTCGTTCATGGGCAGATGCAAGTGCAAAGGTATTAAAAAAAACTCATAAAACAAAGGATGACATCGATTTATTTTTCTATGAGCTATGGTTATGCCTCGTGAATGTGGCATTTAGGTTTGGTAAATGTGGTATATACGAATCCTAAACGTGGTATATAGGCATGAAGATTTTAGCATTCCGAATATCTTTTGTATCTTTGCAAGCGAGAACCAAAGTGTAGTAATACTATGAGAAAACACCTTGTCAACACCTTATTGTAAGAAATTTATTACTTTTTATTGATACTATGGAATTAATTTATTACTTTTGCAGATGGAAACGGAAATAAGAGAGGTCATCTATTCTGAAGAATACGAGGCGTATTACGCCCATTTGGACCGAAGGACAAAGGAAAAATACGACTATGTGACACAAGTGATTAAAACCCAATATCGGGTGAACAAGAAATTTGTCAAGCATTTAGAAGGCACTCCTTTCTATGAAGCACGGATTTCTGTTGGCACGGATGAACACAGAACCACCCTTTTTGCCATTGAGACAACGAACTTCATGGAATGTAAAAGAGTCCTTTACTTGAATTCTTTTTTGAAGAAAGACACGAAACAATACAAAGGTGAAATAAGAAAAGCTCACCAAATATTGGATAAATATTTGTAACGAAGACAAGATAAAGAGGTGTATTATGATAAAATTGGATGAAGATAAACTGGCGAAGTTAAGAACATCGTCAGAGCATTTCGATGAGAAATATGGACCGAAAGGTTCCTCGGAGCGCAAAGAGTTTGAGGCACGTGCCGAGGCTTGGTACTATGCCGATCTGCTCAAGGAGGAACGCAAGCGTCAAAAACTCACCCAAAAGCAATTGGGCGAGCGCATCGGGAAGAAACGGGAGTATATCTCGGCACTAGAGAGGGGCAAGACGGACATGCAACTATCCACGTTCATGCTCATCGCCAATGCCTTAGGATTGCGGTTCTCATTGGTGGTAGGGTGAGCTGATCCTTTCGTTCCTCACCATCTTCTCACTATCCCACGGGGCAGGATCGCCACCTAACCATTGGTGGAACCACTCCAAGTGTGCGTTGTAATAGAGTGGCATTGAGTTTAGGTTGCTCGGCCAATGGCCGTCGTTATCATAGACGATGAGGCGCGATGGGATTCCCAATGTCTGTAAAGTGGAGAAATATTGCAAGCTTTGGGTATAGCTTACGCGGTAGTCCCGCTCTCCCGTGATGATGAGTGTGGGTGTGGAGAAGTTCTTGACATATTCCGAAGGACTCCATTTCTTGTACAATTCCGAGTTCCAAGGTTGCCCTTCCAAGTCAAAATTGGGGAACCAAAGCTCCTCGGTCGCACCCCACATCGAGCGGAGGTCATACAAGCCCATCATCGAAGCGAGGCATTTGAAACGTTTGGTCTGCCCTTGTAGCCAATTCATGAAATAGCCCCCATACGACCAACCCATAGCTCCCATGCGGTTTTTATCAACATAGGGCAACTTTTCCAACATATCCGTTGCCGCCATAACGTCTTCATAAGGACTGCCACCCCAATCCCCTGAGATGTCGCGACAGAACTTTTGTCCCCTTCCCGTGGACCCATGTGGGTTGGGATAGGCTACTACATATCCCGCCCCAGGGTACACTTGCCAGTCGGCACGATAAGAGTCCATCCATTGCATCTGTGGTCCACCGTGAACGTTGATAACCAATGGGTATTTCTTCTGTGGGTCAAAACCATGAGGCTTGACCACGAAAACTTGCACGGAGTCGCCATGCGCCCCTCTCACCCACATCATCTCGCTTGGACGGAAGTCCACTTCCGCTTCCAACGCGGCATTATAGAAAGTGACTTGCCGCTCGTTTTGCGGCTTTTTCATGGTGCAACAATAAAGCGCGGAGGGCTTTCCCGTGGTGCTATAAGTATAATAAATTGTGCCTTTCGGGTCGATTTGGAACGAAGAAAGAGCCTTTCCGCCCAAAACCTTCTTGATATTCTGTTTCTTCAAATCCACATTGTAAAGGGGAACATATCCCGACTCAGGTGCAAGGAAGTATATGGATTTGGAGTCTGTTGCCCATTGGTATTCTTCCACCCAATTGTCAAATGTCGCCGTCAAGACCGACTTCTCACCCGTTTTCCGATTGATCAATCCCAAACGGAAGCGGTCGCTCTCATAGCAAGGAACCTCTTGGAAGCGATAAGCAATATAATTGCCATCGGGCGAATATTGTGGGCTACCGTCCCAAGCCTCATTGTCCGCCGTCAAGCAACGAGCCTCACCGCCCGTAACAGGCACCACCCAAAGGTCGCTATTGGTATTCTCGGCTTGGTTCTTGGTACGGTTTGACGTGAAACAAAGCTCTTTCGAGTCGGGGGAGAAAACAAAACCCTCGGGTCCCGATGGGGAGAACACGGGCGAATGGAATTTGCCTGGTGTCACGTCTGTATAGGTCCTGTTGAAGATGTCATATACAATAATGTGTATATATCTCCCATCCGCATATGTTGTCCAGTGGCGGTAAAGCAACTCATTGGCGATATGGGCATGTATCGGTCCATTGGATTTTAGCTTCATAGCGGCAACATTCGCCTTGCCATCTGCCCCCAACTCGGAGAATACCTCCACGGCAAAGGCGATATATCGGTTGTCGGGAGAGATGACGGCATTGTCTACACCCATTTCAAAATCGGTAATCTGCTCGCACTTCCCCATCGAGAAATCATACCGAAACATCTGGGAAGTCCCCGACGCATAACACGTCAAGAAGAGTCCTTTGCCCTCCTTATCCCACTTAGGCCCATAACTCTTGCCGTCTGTCGTAATGGTATCAACCAAACCCGTCAGGCAATCCATCACGCAAACATAGTTCTTGTTCGTCGTGGTGGATAGGTCGCTCTGGCTCAACGTGTAGGCGAGACGCTTCCCATCGGGTGACAGCGTGACATCAGAAATGTTTTTCACTCGGTAAATGTCGGGGATGGTAAACGCCCGCTTCTGTGCGAATGTTGGCAACAACATCATGATGGAGATTGCCAACAAGTTAAATAACCTCTTCATATCTATAATCTACAGTTCTTTATTATACTAACACACATGGGTTTGTTACTTTTTCCATTTGACAAACGTGAAACTGATGACACGGATTATAATTGTTTCTGTTAACCGTTGTTTCATACGGATTACAAAAATAGTATAATTCTGTCTATCAGCCAAGCTATTTGCCCCATTTCTGTCAATCATCTCTCATCCATGTATCATTCATCACAAAATCAAGCAGATTATCCCAAATATTTGCAGATAGCCGTAATAAAACGTATCTTTGCACTCACAATCATACAATAAACATAAAGAAATGAAGAAAATACTTTTTTCTCTGTTGCTCCTCATGGCTGGAGGGCAAATTGTACTGGCGCAGGACATGGCGCATTACAAACGAGTGGTCAAAGAAATCAGTTCTGCCAAGTACCAAGGACGCGGTTATGCCAAGGGCGGTGCCAACAAGGCGGGCAAGTTCCTCCAGTAGGAATACAAGAAGGCTGAAGTTAACGTAGTAACGTTGCAACCATTCACCATCGACATCAATACATTCTGCGGAAAAATGGAGATGTGGGCAGACGGCAAGAAACTACATGCAGGAGTAGATTTCTCGATGCGTGAGTATTCGCCTGGTGTTCATGGAACATTCCCTGTGTACCATGTGGACACATTGAACTTTGATGCCGACCGTATGTTTGCTGACTTACAGAAGCCCGAAAACGTCAATGCCTTGGTATGTTGCGACTTTTGGTTTTCCTATAAGCACCGCGAGGCATTCTCGCGCTTGCAAAAAGCTGGTGAATGCACCAATGCGGGACTTCTTCAAACCTGGACATCACCCATCAAGTTCTTCAAGGCCTACGGTGAAAAAGTGGTGGACAAACCTATCATTTGGGTGACACCAGAGGCGATTGAAGGGGTAAAGGAAGTACGTATGAATGTGGACAACAAGTTCTTGAAGGGTTACGAACTTTTCAACGTCATTGCAAAAGTCGAGGGTGTGCGGCACGATAGTTGCTATGTTTTTACGGCTCACTACGACCATTTGGGCAACTTGGGTAAGAAAATATATTATGCTGGTGCCAACGACAACGCCTCTGGTACAGCCGCTATCGTCACATTGGCAGCCTACTACGCCAAGCATCAGCCTCCGTATGATATGTATTTCCTATCCTTCTCTGGTGAAGATGCCAATCTTAGGGGTTCCGAATTTTTCGCCGAGCATCCCATCGTGCCACTGGAGCAGATACGCTATCTATTCAACATCGACATGATTGGCGACAACAATCCCGTGCAGTATTGTGAGGTAAGCGACGAGGGAATGCGAGGCTACCATCTCTTTGAACAAATCAATGGCGAAAAGCACTATTTCAGGGCACTGAACAAAGGCGACTTGGCTGCCAACAGCGACCATTATCCTTTTGCCAAACGGCATGTGCCTTGCATCTTCTTAGAGAATGAGGAGGGTTCTGCCTTCCCCTATTATCACACCATCTATGATAATTGGCAACATGCCGTATTCGATAGCTATGAGCCCGTCTTCCGTCTGGTGACCGACTTCATAGAAAGATATTGATAGAAAGATACCAGCGAGGAGACGAGATGTCCCAAACTGGAAGTCGGTGGTCGGTGGAATGACATATTCAAATTGGTCTTTGAGGAGGGAATAGATATGGTTAATTATGGATTAAAGAACAGAGTGGCCCTCATAACGGGGGCTAACAATCCACAGGGGATTGGTGCGACGACAGCGTACGCTTTTGCCCGCGAAGGGGCAAAGGTGGCCTTAGTATATAAGAAAGTGCTTAGGTACTATGATGAGACGAAGACAGATAAGAATGGGACTGACAGATACTATCAGGCAAATGCGGGGAATGCAAATGTTGTAGGAAGCAGACTCAAGGAAATGAACGCTGACTATATGATTATAGAAAGCGACATCTCCAATGAGGATACTGTTAAGGAAATCTATTCGGCGGTTTTGGAACGATATGGAAGAATTGATATTCTGGTTAATAATGCGGCAGACGGTGATATGGATGGCATTGATACCATAGAGAAAATTACCCAGAAAGTAATTGACGATACCTTTGCGGTCAATGTACGGGGAAGCATGATGATGACCAGACAATTCATTAATCACCGTGGAGATTACGGCAGGATTATCAATCTTTCCACAGACGCATCACAGGTTTTTGCGGGTCAGATTACCTACGGAGCAAGCAAAGCAACCTTAGAGGCTCTTACCCGTAGCATCGCCCTTGAGGTAGCGAAGTACGGGATTACGGTGAATTGCGTTGCACCTGGTCCGACACAAACAGGATGGATTGATGATGATTTGGAAAAAGCAGTTGTTCCGATTATCCCAATGGGAGAATTGATACAACCGCAGGATGTTGCCGAAACAATCTTGTTTTTGGCAAGCGAACAAGCAAGAATGATTACAGGACAAGTCATCAAAGTGTCGGGTGGACATGCCCTTTGAGAGACACTGCTTAACTCGGGCATCATCCTGCGCTGCATCAGGGAGTTGGCAACAAAGGACTGTTAGCAGCACATTTTTGGTTATACCATCATCATTTATGGCTTCATGCGCAAAAGAATCAATTATTTTTCTTATATTTGCGAAAAATAATCATCTATCATGAAAAAGCTTTACACTATCCTTTTCTTTTTTGCAAGCATGATGCCACTTACGGCACAAACTACGTTTCCCAACGTAAGCAATGGAAGTACGGAGTATTGGTACTATATCCAGATGCAAAATGGCATGGGGGTATTGACATCGCAAGGTGAAAGCCAAAACCTCATTACGGCAGAAGCAGTGGAGAAAAAGGCAACGAGCCAACAATGGAAAGTCGTCTCCGCCCCAGGCGACAGATACCAAATCGTGAGTCTTGGGGGACAAACTATGTATTACGATGGGGAGAAGTTCAAGGCCTCCACATCACCCACGAGCGGCTATTCAGCATTCAAGATTGTGACAACCACACACAGCACATACCAAGGGTACGAAATCTACGTGGACCAGTTGGGTAGCGGCAATGCCTACCTCAACCAATGGGGCGGTGCAGGGATAGGCAAGGAGTTAGGTTGTTGGACGAAAGGTGACCCCAATAACCCGTTGGCATTCGTCGCCGTCAGCGACATGGCGTTTACGGATGTTATCCCCGATGCCGTCAGTGAGGTGAGCATACAAGGCACAACCACATGGAAACCCATCCACAAACATACACTATGGTACACATCCCCTGGCAATACATGGATGTCACAAGCCCTACCCATCGGCAACGGGCAGTTTGGTGCCACCATCCTCGGCGGCATCCACCGCGACGAGATACAGTTCAACGACAAGACACT
>JAFYZV010000034.1 GCA_017548525.1 Prevotella sp. | reverse complement strand
GTGGAAACGTCCATCGCCAGCATGATGTCGATGCCCTCCGTCTCGCGGGTGTCCCATGAGTTGCGGGTTTGCGGACGAGCCAATGCCGTCACCACTAAGCAGAAGGTGGCACACCGCAAGAGCATGGGCAAGTCCATCAACCTTACCCTCCAACTCTTCGGAGCGAAGCGATAGGCGAAAGTATCGCTCATCCGCATCGTCGGCTCGCTCCTTTTCCGATAAAGGAAATACCACAACAGATAGGGTATCAAGAGCAACAGCAGCAGGAAATATTCTTTGCTATAAAATTCCATCACGTCCAATCTTTATCCCAACAACTGCCCTATATTATAAATAATGTACACCACCATCGCCACGATAATAACCGCTACCACCCACAACAAGACCTTAATGACCTTGCGGCTCTGCTGGCTACGCTTGTCCTCATCGCTCAACTTAGGAACGATACGCTCTTCAGTCGCCTCTCCCTCCAACTTGGTTTGATTAATGAAATTGATGGCATTCACCAAGTTCAAGTCGTTCTCGTTAATCAAGGTCTGGTATTTGGCAAACTTCACGAGATCTGCCGTATTGAATAGCTCCTTCAACTCGTCAATCATCTTCTGGTCTCCACTCTCCCGCAGATGCTGAATGATTTCTGAACTGGTCATTTCCATGGCATTGAAGCCAAACCGCTCGACAATATACTGCCGCAGGGTGTCGGTCAACTTGGTATAATATTCCTTTTGGTTCTCCGACATAACCATCTGTTCCGCCTTGATCTTCTCTATCTCACCCATGGCTTTCTGGTGTGGGAGCAACCTCTTGATGATGCGTATACGGGTAATAATCGGCTTATTCTCCTTCAGCCTGATAAAGAGATAATAAGCCAACACAGCCAACAGCAACACGATGATGCTCATCCAAAAGGCTCCGCTCCAGTCACTCCAGAGGAAAGGATTATCCTGTACATCCTTGGGAGGGAAGAACTGGTTAGGGTGAAGCGTATCGACATTCTCCACGTCCACCACCTTCAATGCCAACTGGTTACCCTTGTATTCCTTGCCATTCACGCTTACCTTAACGGGAGGGATAGCATATAGGTTCTCGTCAAACGATGTCAAGATGTACTGCCTGACAAATGTCACTGTTCCTTGCTCTACCTCCACGGTGTCATCAGCCATAGACAACACCTCCACTCCTGGCACCATGTATTGCGTCCGCTCGTAATGGGGAAACTGCACCTTCGCATCCTTCGATGCTGTCACATCCACTTCCAGCACGGTTTGTTGACCGATATACATGCCAATGGGGTCGATTTTCTGCTCCACATGCACTTGTGCTGACAATGGCAATGCCGCCAAGATGACGAAAGATATTGCCATAAGAGACATCAAAACGTCTCTTACCCATCCAGGATAAAGTCTGTGTATCGCTTTTTCTTTCATCTCTTCTTAAACAACATGAGTAACGCCTTCACGTAGTCTTCATTCGTCGCAATGGAAGTCCAGTCAATATTGCTCCTCGTGAATACTTGTTGCAGAAACTGCTGACGCTCCATGAAATAACGAGTATGGGCATGGCGCAACTTCTTGGAACTCGTATCGATGAACATCTCATGACCCGTCTCGGCATCGCGAACCTTCATCAGCCCAATGTCGGGAAGCATCTTCGCACGTTGGTCATACACCTGGATGGCTACCACGTCATGTTTTCGTGCCGCCATCGTCAAGGTATGCACAAAAGATTCTTGCTCTTCGTTGCTCCCTTGCCTGACAAAGAAGTCGCTCAACACGAATGCCGTACTCCTCCGTTTCAACACCCGTGTCATGAATTCCACCGCCTGCCCCACATCGGTGTTCTTACTCTGGGGATGGAAGTCCAACATCTCACGGATAATATACAGGATATGCTTGCGCCCTTTCTTAGGGGGAATGTATTTCTCTATCTGGTCAGAAAAGAAGATGACACCAATCTTATCATTGTTCTGGATGGCACTGAAAGCCAGCGTAGCAGCAATCTCCGTTGCCAAGTCACGCTTCATCTGGCGCGTGGTGCCAAAGTCCAACGAGCCGCTGACATCGATGAGCAGCATCACCGTCAACTCACGTTCCTCCTCAAACACCTTCACGTAAGGACGATGGAAACGGGCTGTCACATTCCAGTCGATGTCCCGTACATCATCGCCATATTGGTACTCGCGCACCTCAGAGAAAGCCATTCCACGCCCCTTGAACGCCGAATGGTATTCACCTGCGAAGATATTTTGGCTCAAGCCACGGGTCTTGATCTCTATCTTCCGAACTTTCTTGATAATCTCAGATGTCTCCATCAAGGCACTTCCACCTTATTGATAATCTTGCTGACGATTTCCTCACTCGTCACATTGCTTGCCTCCGCCTCGTAGCTCAATCCTATGCGATGGCGCATCACATCATGGGCAACGGCGCGGACATCCTCTGGCACCACATAGCCACGACGCTTGATGAAAGCATACGCACGGGCGGCCTTGGCGAGGTTAATGCTGGCGCGAGGACTTCCACCGAAAGTAATCATGTCTTTCAGCTCGCGCAGCCCATAACGGTCTGGATAGCGGCTGGCAAAGACCATATCGGCAATGTATTGCTCTATCTTCTCGTCAAGATAAACCTCATTCACCACCTTGCGGGCACGTAGGATATCTTCTTTTGTTGTGACGGGAGAGACCGTGGGAAGCTCGCCTTGGATGTTCTCGCGGATAATCAATTTCTCCTCTTCCAACGAAGGATAGTCGATGATGACTTTCAGCATGAAACGGTCTACCTGCGCCTCGGGCAACTGGTAAGTACCCTCCTGCTCGATGGGGTTTTGCGTCGCCATCACTAAGAAGGGATTGGGCAGCAGAAAAGTCTTCTCTCCTATCGTGACCTGATGTTCCTGCATCGCCTCCAACAAAGCACTCTGCACCTTTGCCGGGGCGCGGTTGATCTCGTCGGCGAGGACGAAATTGGCAAACACAGGACCTCGCTTCACCTGGAAGTTTTCTTCCTTCTGTGAATAAATCATGGTACCCACGACATCGGCGGGCAACAGGTCGGGCGTGAATTGTATGCGGCTATAGTCAGCGTCAATCAACTGTGCCAAGGTCTTGATGGCAAGGGTCTTTGCCAATCCTGGCACTCCCTCCAGCAAGATATGCCCGTCGCTCAACAGCCCGATAAGCAAAGAGTCCACCAAGTGTTTCTGTCCCACAATCACGCGATTCATGCCCGTCACGAGGTTGACGATGAACCCGCTTTGCTGTTCTATCCGTATGTTCAACTCACGGATGTCAATAGATTCTGCCATACTTTTGTCCTTATTTTTTCAAATGTTTGCGCAAAAGTACAACAATAATCATAGAGAATGGAAATTTGGAAACTAAATAATATTAAAAATGCTTGTCTAACACGTTAATTTAAACACTTTTAGCAGAAAAAAACAATCATTTGGGCGTGAAATGGGCATAAATGTGGGTGAATTACAACAAAAAAAAGTATCTTTGCGAACACAACAGCATGAAAATTCTTCACACAACGAACATGAAAAAACAATTCTTACGCATTGCCCATATTGGCTGCTTCATGGTTGTATCTTCCATGTCAGCCGTGGCACAAGACGGCCATTTCATTACAAATCCCGCATACAGGGCAAAAGTGGAACAAGCTTTCAACGAGAAAATGGAATGTATGGCAAGCAAGTTCTATCATCCCGAAAGCATCTCCATGACCGACAAAGAGCGGGAGGCAATGATGTTTCTCTATGCCTATATGCCGTTGGCTGACATCACCGACTATGCCGCCGAATACCATCTGATGAATGTCAGGACAGCCTTTCGCACCCAACAAGAGATGACCTGGGGCAAGGATGTGCCAGAACTGCTATTCCGACATTTCGTCTTGCCGATGCGTGTGAACAACGAGCCATTAGACATGTCACGCCCCATCTTCTACAAAGAACTAAAAAAACGAGTGGAGGGAATGTCGATGGCAGATGCCATCCTTGAAGTAAACCATTGGTGTCATGAACATGTGACATACCAACCCTCCGACGCAAGGACATTATCCCCTCTCGCAACGATAAACACAGCGATTGGCAGATGTGGCGAAGAGTCAACATTCACCGTGGCGGCATTGCGCTCCATCGGCATTCCAGCACGGCAAGTGTACACCCCCCGTTGGGCGCATACCGATGACAACCATGCATGGGTAGAGGCATGGGCAGATGGCAAATGGCACTTCATGGGTGCATGTGAGCCTGAGCCAGTATTGGATTTAGGATGGTTCAACGCCCCCGCCTCCCGCGCTATGTTGATGCACACACGTGCTTTTGGCGACTACAACGGTCCAGAAGAGGTGATGCTTCGCACATCGAATTACACGGAAATCAACCTCATCGACAATTATGGCAGTACGGCACGGGTGGACTTTCAAGTAGTAGACAGAAAAGGGAAAGGAGTTGAAGGCGCACGGGTAGACTTCAAAATCTACAATTATGCTGAGTTTTGTACCGTTGTAACCAAATACGCTGACAAACAAGGTCATACATTCCTTACGGCTGGCAAGGGTGACATGCTGGTTTGGGCAAGCAAAGATGGATGGTATGGCTATGGCAAGGCTTCGTTTGGCAAAGACAAGACAATCCGAATCATCCTAAACCACAACAACCGAATACCATCGTCTCTTCCCCAAAAAGCAGAGACACTTGACATCGTTCCACCCGTCGAAAATGCACAATTACCCAAGATAACTGAAGAACAAATAGCGAAAAACAAAGAGAGACTTATATATGAAGACTCTATTCGCAAAAATTATGAGACAACTTTCTTATCAATAGAAGAGGCAAAGGCTATCTATGAAAACGCTGCAAGTTATCTACACATGGCACGTGGCAACTGGAAAACCATTGCCAAATTCATCTTTCAACACCCTGAAAATGAGGAAAGAGCATTATCTATATTGAAATCATTGAGTAACAAAGACTTACAAGATATAGATATAGAAATACTTGAAGACAACTATCAAGCCACATCCAACCAATTATCACCACGGGTGGAGAACGAGATGATTACCAAACCATTCAAGCAATTCTTTGAGAAAGAATGGCAGAAGGAAACCATCAATGTCGATGAAATACGCCAAGACCCAGCCTTGCTGGTGAAATGGGTGAAAGAAAACATCCAACTACACCCTGACCACACAGCACTCCGCATTGCGCAAACACCTGTTGGCGTTTGGAATGCGAAGATGACAGATGCTCGTTCACGCGACATCTTCTTCGTAGACTTGGCACGGGCATTAGGCGTGGAAGCACGTAAAGACCCTGTGACAGGCAAGGTGCAGTATAAAAATAACCGCAACGTGTGGATAGATGTAGATTTCCAAAACAACGAACAGAAGGTGGCAAAGACGGGAACACTGGCACTTTCCTTCGAGTCAAACACATTGACAGACAATCCCAAATACTATAGCCATTTCACCATCACACGCATTCACGATGACGGAACAACCCAACTGATGAACTTTGAGGAGGGTCAAGTAGATATGGGAGGCGGCACTTCGTGGGCTAATACGTTCAAGGAGGGAACCACCCTTGACGTTGGCACATACCTCCTGACAACAGGAACGCGATTGGCAAATGGCAATGTGATGGCAGAAAACCGTTTCTTCACCATCGAAGAAGGGAAAAACACAACTCTCCCACTCCACCTTCGCTATGATAAAAACGAGGTAAGCGTCATTGGCAACTTCGATTCGGAATCGAAGTTTGACAAGGGTGAAAACAGGGTGAGCATCCTCTCACAGACAGGAAGGGGATTCTTCGTGGTGGGTATCCTCGGCATGGGTGAAGAGCCAACCAACCATGCCCTGCGAGACATCGCCAAGGAGAGTACCGCTATTGACGAATGGGAGCGTCCTCTTGTGCTGCTTTTCAATAGCGAGAGCGACATGGAGAAATACCAAAAGGAGCATTCCGCCACCATGCCCAAGCATGTCATCCTCGGCATAGACACCGACCAAAGCATCCGCAAGCAAATCATCAAGGAGATGAAAATGGACAATGACCGCCAATTACCCATCTTCATCATCGCTGATACCTTCAATCGCGTGGTGTTCGCCTCGCAAGGCTATACCATCGGACTGGGCGAGCAATTGGTGAAGACCATACGGAAAATCAAGTGAAAAAACAATGAAAAATACGGACAAAACGATGTTCAGGAAAAGTTGCGAAATAGAATGAAAAATGATGACTGGGTAATTTAAAAAAACTTAATTTTCCAGAAATTCCAGACAAAAACGCCTATTTAACATTCTTTTTGCGGCATCCGCACTGACGGATGCCGCATTTACCCATGTCGTATATAGCTTATTGGAGGTGCGGATGCCACACAAAGATTGTTAAATTGCCCCTTTTACTGGCAACAAATAATGCCATCTTTAGCTAAACAATTGGCATTCAACACTTTACGAAAAACGCCACAATTGCGTTATTTTCGTCCAAAGGGAAAGTTGTT